>NZ_BCBJ01000062.1:0-206780 GCF_001320605.1 Pseudomonas sp. NBRC 111133
ACAAAGGACAGAGGACGACCCCATCATTGGCAATGGGCCTTTCCCGTCTGGTCTTGCGTATATCCCGGATACTCTGGCGGCCCACAAAACCTGCTGTGTCACCTTTGAGGTCGAGCCGCTAGTTATAAACGGCAATATCGTCATCAGGGATTGGCGTTACGAGCAAGACCCCTACGGTGAATGGGACTATTGAGACCTATGTGCTCCGTGATTCGAGACGTGAGTCAAGACAAGATCGCCAGCGAAATTTGGCCTAATTTCGCTGGTCCAGATGGAGCGGCGGCGCCCCTTGATAATTGCGCTGAGTTTTACGAGCGAGCCTAACGTTTCACTCAAAGCGAAAAGGTCTGGGAGAAGATCAAGTCCATTGGATTCCACATTCCTCCCATGCATCTCGTATAAGTGATGCCCACTCCGTGTCATCAAACGAACGAGAAGAACTACGGTAAGCATCGGCAAACTCGCCCCCCACAGTGAGCAAGGCGTGCCATCTTAGATGCTCGAGAAAAGCACGCTTGCGCGAAGCTGAGCGGTATCGGGATGAAGGGGCTTCGTCTTCTTGTTGGAGTATCTCCAAATCGCTATCTGGCAGGGCTGCCCCCCACTGGATCATCGTCGATCCGACTCGGGTGGCAATCACTTCCGGAGCTAAGGAAAAGGTCTTGGCGAGCCTTGGCAAGTAGGCCGATTCATAGTCTTGCTCTTCGGCAAGCACCGCTTCTGGTCCGGCTATACACTCCCATGGAAAAGGTGTACAAACGCCTGTTAGAGTTGGTGGTACATTGGTTTGCACAGCGCCTACCTCCGTCGCAAGTTGACGTAGAAGAGGGTGGCACGTTCGAGTGTCGAGGATGCTCTGAAGCATGAGGCTGAGCTCCAGCGCTTGCTCTGATTTCAGAGCGCGCAGAAGCCCTAAGGCCAGCGACAAGTGCGTATCAAGATACCGAAACTCTCCTGACTCAGAGTTTAGGGGAGAGACATCAATGCTCTTCCAACGAGCGACGAGCTTTTCCAGCAGAGCTAAACGCTTGTGTTTGGCAAGAAACACTATGGCATCTGTCGCCGCTGTTCGTCGGCGTGGATTTTGGTCGCCCAGCCTAAGCCATATGAGGCCGGCTACGCACTCATCTGCGTTGCCTGCAGATGTTAGCCACTTTCGATGGCTGCCAACCGCATCGCGCTCTGCGAGGTGTGCAATCGGACTGTCCAAAAGACGCTTCACCATTGCCGATTTATCCTGAGTGTTGAGCCTCTCAGAGAGCATTGCTCCCAGCGCGAGCCATGTTGCTGGTGCGACATCGGCTTTACGTTCACTGGCTGCGGCCACAATGTTACTTGCCACTTCTTCGATAGGAGTGTGCGCCAGCATGACTAGCTTCGAAATCGTGTCGTCAAGTGAAGACGGCTCGCGAGACAAAGCCGACAGGTTTGCCTTTATCAGCATGCTTGCTAGTGCGGGACGAATATCCTGAATAGAAGTCATGACATGCCATGAGTCAAGGCAACATTGTATCGCCTTAAGGAGTGCATCCAGCTCACTCCACGGAGCACATACACCACTTAACGCTTGCACATGATTGGCCCGCTGATTGTATTTAACCTTGGCTCGTAAGCCATCGAAAAATAACTGAGCTGGTAGGTAAATTTCCTCGTCTAGCAGCTTCCAGGCGGCCTGAATCGCAGGTCCATCACAGGGGTCAGTTTCGGCAATCAGCTCTTTAAGCAATCTGTGTAATAGTTCCTGCTCAGGATTGGGATGATCTGAGCCGGCTTGGATGTCAGGGGGAAAACCTGGAACCACAACAGTTGCCGTATGTTCATTAATCAATTCGTCGAGTCGCTCCAAGGACGGGCGGACCTCGCCTTCATGCTCTGATGCAGCTGTTCTGAGGGCATGTAGCAGGAAGATTGGACGCTGTTTACTGTGTGCCCAGGCCAATTCCAAGTGATAAGTTAGTTCTTCGATGACTTCACTGAATTTCAAATCTCCGCGGGCGGATAGCGCATCAATGAGGCCAAGGTCCAAGTGTTCGCGGCGTTCAATAATTTCCAACCGAGTACTTTTCCACTGCTCAGGAGCCGCCAGAGCCAACAACGTCAATGCTTGTACAGAGTCAATCACGTGTCGTCTTAACAGATTGACTAGCACCGGAGCCAGTGAGTGGGAAAGCTTCACGTTGTTGTCGCGATCCCAGTGCCCTAATAGCACTAAGGCTCGATGGCCGAGTACAGCAGCCGCAGCTGCCCCGAACATTAGCCACGGGAATGTGCTTCCATAACCGCCAGGTTCACCTGATTCACAAAGACTAACGAACCGACTAGTTTGCGATACGTTCAGTTCAGACGACTCTACGTGCCGGCTCAAGGCAAAAACTCTGGATAAAAAAAAGCTATCCCTTTCATCAACATCATCGACGAGCTTTAATCCTTCTCGGTATAAGCCATATGACTCGTTGAGGGATGCGGGCAGAAGAGCCCGGGCCAGGGAAGCATAAGCATCTCGGCGCCAATTTAGTTCACGCATTTGCTTTATACGTGTGCTGCACCTGTCCGCTATCTCACCAGCTACCTCCTGCAGAGAAGGTTGGTCCGCGAAGTATTTGACATAGTTGATACCTTCAAATGCACGCTGCGAGCGAGTGTGCCACGCTTGAGCGAATGCTTTTGCATTGCTGACTGAAAATCTTTGGCTTACACGCAAGATGCGGAAGGTCAGGTTGCGGGCGAGATATTCGAGATTACTGGTCGAGGATGAGGTGTAATCCTCGACATCAAGTTCGTCTCTTATGTTTGTGCATGTGCTGATCAAGTCGGCCGCAGCTATGTCATTGAGTTTCGCCGGTTTGTCTAGGATAGCGGAACACATTGCCGTAATCTTCATCAAGGGGATGACTCTGGTACGGAGCGTTTTTACCATGAGTGCCTTTTCCTCGCGCTCTTCCGGGCTAACGCCTTCCAATACTTCCAAGTGCGAGGTGAGATTCTCGATAGTCGGTGCAGGAATCAGCTGCGCTATTCTCCTTAACTGCGAAGGCAAAATATCCATTAAGCAAGGCTGCCGCCCGGAAAGGAGTGCACTCAGCATGCTATCGAGTAGCCAGTTTGGCAGATCTTCCCCGTGTGCCCCTTTGCGGAAAGCACTCGTGTCGGGCGACATGATTTTGAGCGAGTTGCGTAAGGTGCGGCAGGTATCCAGCATACCGAGTCTGTAGGCACGTAATGCCGCATTCAATATGGGATCGTCATCTGATCTCAGTCGCAAACCTATCGGCTTGGCCATTATGCTTTTTGCCAATCGGTTCAGCAGCATCGCTTCGTCAGCGTGGGACAATTCGTGCAGTGTATCCAGCACACCGGCGAGTAGGCCGGGACATGACGTTTCAGAGTCGCGTAAAGCTGCAACTACTTCAACGAGAATGCTGGAGTTTTGAAGCGCTCGTGCTAGGAACAAAACCTGGAGTGTGATTTCAAAGGTATCACGTGGTGAGCGGCGTACGGTCCACCCGAAGAACGCATTGAAATCTCGCTGGCATAGTAGATAAAACGATACTGCGACGACGGCATAGTGTGTATCGGGAGCAGACGTATTACGTCCTTGCTGCAAATGCAGCCACTCTCTTGTGTAGTTCAGGTGCTGGGCGGAATTTCCTGGCGCGCCAGCTAAAAGGTTGGCTACGGTCAGTCGTGCATGACGCAGAGCTGGGTTGCGCGAGCGGAAGCGATACAATTGAAGCAGCGCATCATTGTCACCTAGGACCGCGGAGAGATCTGAACACGCGGCAATGTATTCGCTGCTTTTCTCTGCGGCGTGCTGTAGGGTGCCAGCCTCGACCAGTAAATTCACAATGATGGAGAGGTCATGGTCTATCGCTAACCGAAGCGCAGCTTGTACACGAGCAATTTTGATCCTGCGCCCCACTGTGGTCTCTAGGAGGTCCTTAGGCAGGCGGTGATTCAAAGCCATTTCGACAGCTGCATCGACATCTTTTAAGGCGACGAGAAGGTGAGGCAATGCCACGCCGGCATAATGTGACGTGTCTTGTAAGTTGCCCAAGCGATAGGCTAGCTCCGTCAGTACTTTCGGCTCTGACGCATAGTGCATGCGCACCCACGTTTCGGTCGGTTCATCGCGGAAGATTACGCCAAATGGTGTTTCTTCCAGTAATGGGCTCAGAGCCACAAACAGGCTTCGGGCCTCCTCAGGTGTGACGTCGTATGCTGCGGCATAATCGGTTACAGGGATAGGAACAGGAAGTACTGCTAGCCCTGCTAGGAACGGATCAAGATAGTCGGGGTCGTGGTTAAGGTCCGAGGCTTGTTGAATATGGTCCTTGATCAGCTGTTCGACTGTGATAGGGGTTTGTTGTCTGCTTGAACTCTCTGACTCATTCCAATGCTGAGTTAGAAACGCTAGTACGCGCGGGTTGCCACCCGATCGAGCAAATGCGATGTCCGCATCATTCAGTTGGATGTTGGACAGGGCGTCTACAAGATATTGGGCGGTTTCTTGCTGGGTGAAGGGTTGCAGTGCAAATTCTTCCACATACAATTTTTTACCCAGCAAATGTCGGCGTTCAGTCCTGCATGTCATGACTAAGCGCATCTGGGCGGGCAAGCCTTCAGCTTTGGCAAACGCTAGCAGTTGAGTTGGGAATGCCCTTTCGCCGAGATCAAGGGCCTGTTGTGCAGAGTTGTCGACACTGTCGAGTATCAGTACAAGCAAGGCGCCAGGCGAGATTTCCTGCAGTGTGGCCGAGGCTTCGCTCAGGCGTTTGGTGGCGGCCCGAAGCATCATACCGTCATCTGTCTGTCCTGGTAGGAGCGGATCGCAAAGCCCCTTGAGGGCCATTTGGTTGACGATGTGAAGCAAGCCACGATTCAGTCTGTGTCGTTCATCCGACAAGCCTCTGTAGGACCCCCCTCCAAAACAATCGAATAGAATGACCATGGAACCATCAGGTGCCGACTCACGCAGTTGCTGCATCAGCACGGTTTTTCCCATACCACCGGTACCGTGGACGAGCAAAGGTCGGTCGAGCGTTTTCAGGCGAGACATGATCTCGCTTCCTTGGCTGCGCAGCAGTTCTGCTCGCACCAGCGGGAACGCTTCCGGGGTCGGCAACAAATCCTCTACTTCTTCGAGCTGGAGGGCGTTCAACACGTCAGCGAGCCGGATCACGTTGTTGTCCTGGCCAGGGCTTTCAGCTTTAGCTCGAACCATTTCGTCCAAGCTGCCTACGCGCACCATTGATCCTAGGACGCTGCCTGCAGACCAGCTTTTGATCCGTAGCGCTAACGATTTCTTGAGGCCTTGGAGGGTCGGTTCTTGGCCCATGAACTCCAATCTGCTAGCAAATTCGGGATGATCGGTAGGATCTAGCTCCAAGACTCCTTTAATCTGCATCAATTGCGACGAGACGCAGTGATCGGTTGGCTCCCGCTCTGTTCTCAGAGCGTCGATTGCATCCAGGAAATGCTTACCGAATGGGCGATTGCTCACGACACAGAATGAGCGTTTGGCCATGCTATCTGTGCCACGGTGTGATTTGAGAAGGTCGGCCGCAGATATGGAGAATTTTTTCAGTGTTTTAGCCATATCGGAGGCTACTAAAGGGTCATGCGCCTTCGCGATCGAATACTTCAATTGCAGGATGACTTGCTTGTCGCAATCGGCGAGGCTGGTGCCTGCGCCGTAGTACAGGACAAGGTCGGCGACTTGGGCAGTCGCTTCATCGCTGCTGGCTTGGTCGACCGGTGAGAGACCCTCAACCGCGATACCTATCAGGGTGTCTTTCGGGTCTAGTAACTTTAGTGCCCAGCGTGCAGCCCAAGCTTCGTGGAAATGGTGCCCTTCGCGTGAGGCGCGCACTTTGTCGATCAATTTGATGTCCATTTCAATTGTGGTTGCTGGGCGATCACGGCGTCTGAACGACCGAAGAGTTGTGAATGCAAACCGCCGATGTAGCCGTGAGCGGCTTTTGCCCCATGAAAAATGGCGTAGATAGTCATTCGGCCATTACCACCCCGTCAACCTTTGAAGCTGACTTGTTGTGATGAACACTGCGAAGACCATCAGCCTTTATGAAGATTCGGCTTCGAATAGCCCTTGCTCAGAGGGCCTTACAATCAAGTGCTAGAGTGAAACCCTTTCTAGCTGCGGGGCGACATGTGTGCTCCAACACCGCTGCAGTGGCAGGCACACCAAGTAGTACATGAGCCAGCACGCATAGATGCTGGAATGCAGGTAGCAGCTACCGGATGCCAGCTTGCCATGTGCTAACTCGTGGCGCAGACATGGGCCCCCCTTGAGATTGAACAGCAGGTCAATCGAATAAATCAGGTCGATGCCAAAAATTGACTCCAACTGCTCTCGTCGGGTACGCAGCAGTGCACTCAGCGACCGGTCTTCTTGCAGTAATTCCTCGTCAAGTTTTGATGTATCGATCCCAGCGTCGCTGAGCACATGGCGTAGGGAGTTTTCGAGCTGCGGGAAAAGCAGATGGCAGGCGGACATCATGTCGCCCTGAAGGAAACGCGCCAGCCCCAGGGCGTAAATGTGCTCGAATCCTGACGGCACGAATGGACTAGCTGACACGATGGCCATCAGGTGCCGGTCGTCGACAGGGAATTTGGCCATGAGGGTTCGGGCAGCTGGCTTTATTCGGCTTTCAACCCACATTTGGTAATGGATGTCCAAGTAGCGAAGGCTCTCATGGTCATACCATTCAGGTGGTGGTGTTTCGTTGAGATTGATGGTCGGTGCTTGTGTGACGACCCGGCCCAGGGCGTCGGTGTAGATTTGCCCGTTGAAAAGGTCGGACAGGAATGAGTCGCTGCGGCCACGGATGATTTCCGTGTGCAGCGCCATTTTCTCCGGTACCTCGCAGATCCGGGCAAATGTGTAGAAGAATTCTGGAAGCGTCAGATCCTTGAAGATATTGATGGTGCCTTGGCGCTCCTCGCTCAAATCCATCGGGATCTGGAAGGAAGAGAACTCGTGAGCAGCCTGCGCTTGCAGCTCCAGCAACTCAGCCTTCAACGCTTCCAGTTCTGCATGCATGCTTGGAATAGCCCGAAGCTCCCCTATGGCATCTCGCGTCCAGCTGGCTCTGGCCATGAAGCTGTCTACGCCTTCGCGCATCCTGAGCGTCTGCTCGATCGCCTTTAACTTGCAGCGCTTGAAGCCAGTGTGATCCTTGGACTGATGATGGGCGAGGGCGGCAAGCTCCCACACGACTTTGACGGCCATGGCGTATTCGCCGGCAGCGGCGGCGTTTGCCGACTTCTCCGCATCCTGCGCAACTTGCGCCCATTCAATCAGGTTGAAGGACTGGCCTAGCCGAGCCAATCGATCAAGCGACGTGAAACATCTCAGTTTCTGGGCGTGAGTGTAGAGACGGTTCCACGTTGTGAGCACGATCTCGGGCGGTGTTTTCCGCTTGCCTGTGCTGGCTACGATGTGGAAGGCCCTTTCGATCAGGTCGACGACTTTGGAGGACAGCCCAGAGGGTGGCTCGTACCTGAACGAGAGCTTGTCGTCCAGGTAGAACTCGATCGTTTGACAGTAGGAAGTGATCGCCAAGCCGGCGCTTCGATGCAGGTTTCGATGGTTGTACCAAGCCACATCTGCCACCCGAGCTCGGAGCAGGGGGTGGTCGATTATTTCGGCGATGGTGGCAAGGGCCTGGCTCTGCTCTCCAGCGATGTCGGCAGGGATGGGCGTGCGCATGCCGTCACTGATCAACCTTGGGCCGAAGACGTCTTGGCGATCTACGGAGAAATGGTAAGAGCACACCACCATGAGCACTCTGTAAGCCCGATAGCCGCTGTAGTTCTTGTCCGCCAGCGCCTGCCTGGAACGTGAACTCAGTTCAGAGTCGAGCGAGTAGAAGTCGAGCGTATCGACAGTCTCCAGCAGCCGATTGATCTCGGTATGCTGGAAATCATCGACAGAAGCAAATTCGAGCCGGGAGCGATCTGGTTCGTTGTCGATGATCGTATCCGGTGCTACGGGCGCTTCCAGAACCGGCGCCATGCCCGTCGCAATGTCCGACTCCTGTCCGGCTCCTTGCACTCCGTCCTGATCTTCGGATGGCCTGTTCTGATCGCTCATTCCCTCTCCCTGCATTGGATGATCTCACTGAATGATCTCACTGCACTGGATGATCTCACTACGCTGGCGGTGATTTGCATGGTTGTTTCTGAATGCAAAAGCGTTCCGCCGCAGCCTCCAAGCACACCGCCACAGGCTAGCTTTACTGGCAGCTTGCCATCCAGTCAATATGTCACTATCTTGTGGTTTTTTACGGGCTCATCACTACATATGGTGGTTTCCACGAGCTGACATCATCTGCGGTGTAATCGCCTGGTACGGGCAATCTGGCTCCAGCGTCATTCTCTTCTGTCGGGGATGACATAGCACGCAGAGGTGCATAAAAGGACTTCTATGCGGTTGATCAATTTCCATACCGAGCACCCTGCAACTCAGGACGTGTTCCCCGGTGGTAGTCATGACAAGGTGGCGAGCGCGATCCACCGTCATTTGCTGAGTGACGGCCCCTCAAAGGTTGTCGGCCTGGATGGTGAGTTCGGCTCCGGTAAGAGCTCGATTCTGAGCATGCTGAAGGCAAAGCTGACGGCAGCTGACTCTGATTTCAGGGTCTGGTTTTTCGACTGCGAGCAGAATTACCAGGGCTCGACCAAGAGCAATTTCATCGAGCTCTTCACTGATGAGGTGCTCAAGGAAGTGCCTCATGTCAGCAGGGCTGCCGAGACCCTGAAAGCCTCTCGCGATCGAGCCCTCGGGCGCTTGTTCGAATACAACAAACGGACAACGAGCCGGGTCAGTGCCTGGGCGTTGGCACTGATCGCCAGCCTGTTCTTCGCCGCCACCTCATTCCGGGAGCTTTTTGCACTTTCGCGCAGTTCCCATGCGGCCATCACAGGGACGTCGCCGGAAGCCGCCGCGCTCACCAACACACTGCAAGACCCCTTCTGGTGGCTTGTAGGGGTGCACCTCATTTCATTTTTCAGCCCGGTGCTGATCCTTGGCGCCGCCAAGCTCTGGCATAGGAAGGTGCGGGTCGGCACCCAGAAATGGAGCCTTCTCAGCCTATTCAAGGGCTCTAGTGACGATCATATTTAAGAGAAGGTTGAGGTTGGCAAGGAGGTGACGCCCCTTGATCTCAAGAAGACCCTTCTTGAACAGCTGAAGGTGGTTGAGGACAAGCGTTTTGTCATCATCCTGGACAACCTTGATCGGCTGCCAAAGGACAGCCTGCGGTCGGTCTGGAGCGATCTGGAGATCTTTATTGAAGTCGCTACCCAGGCTGCGAACCTGACGGTGATCGTGCCGTTTTGCTCCAACAAGGTGGCGGAATACCTGAAGGCTGACGGTGATCGACGGTACGATGCCAGGGACTTCATAGCGAAAAAATTCCCGGTGGTTTTCCGTTCTCCGCCAGTCATTACCTCCGGCTGGAAAGATGGCTTCCGTCAGTTGTGGAACCACAGCTTCCCTGATAGCGATGGGAACGTCATTGAGCAGTGCGCACAACTGCTGCAGCGCCACAGCCCCATGGCCAACAACCTGGTCACGCCCCGGCTTCAGAAGAAATTCATCAACGACATCGCCACGACAGCCTTGGTGGTAGGGGAGGAGATCAGTCTCCTGGCAATCGCCAGCCATCTCCTCCTCTGTAAATATGCTGACCTTTCGCTGGTGGAGACACTGCGAACGGATGGGTTCTCGGATACCTATCTGAAAGTAGTTGGGGAGGAGCAAGCGGGGCTGGTCAAGGACACTAAAACCCTGCTGGGCGCCACTCTTGGCGATTCCATGGAGACCGGGTGGCAGATCCAATTCCTGCAAATCCATTATCTGACCACGGGTGATATCGCGATCGCGGAGCTCTTGGACACGCCGTTGGCAGCAGCCTTTGCCAACGAGGATCACGACGCGTTGGGTGAGCTTACTTCACTGTTCGGCTTCTCTGACGCCATGAAGCGCCTTCTATCCCAGCGTCCATCGCTGGCTTCTCTGTTGCCAACCATTTCCAAGGCACATCAGGCGCGTGAAGGCGACTGGATTGAGCCGCTCCTGCAGTTGATCAATGACACGCAACTTGATCTGTTCGGCGAATCGAAAGCGGGGACTGAGGAGTTCTACGAAGCCGTGCAGTATTGCAGAGGCCGTGGGTTGAAGGCTCGGTTGCTTGCTAATCATGGCAGCCAGCTGAAAACCGGCCTGCTGAAAATTCTGAACGGTGCGTTCGATCCTGAGCAACTGACGCCGGCCTGGGATCTGATGCAGGAATACGACTATTACCTCCAAGCGTTAGGGCTGGAGTTTGAAGCAGTCGTTGTTAAGCGTTCCGAGTATGTGATGCACCTGCTGCCTGATATTGCCCATCTGAACGTGATCAAGGCCAGTGGGTTTACCTTTGCGAACGCTGGGCTGCCAGATGCACACGCGCAGCTGGTCAGCTGTGCCGATCACCAGATGGGCATAGCGGTAATGCCGAACAATTGCGTCGTGCCTGCGCTCGAATGGTTGTACCGCGTGCGTAGGTTTGGCGGCGGTATTACCGGTGGCATCTCGGCTGGTGACGTGGCCATTCTGGCGAAAGCTACAGGCGCTGCAGGCGAAGTGGATAGCGCGGTGCTGGGGCTTGGGTTGGCTGCGACTGTCGACCAGATCATCGTCACCGCGATTGCAACGTTGCTGGCGAACAATACCCGTCCTCTGATAAAGGCGGTGGCGGCAGTGACGTACATTCGGCAAGCCGACGCCGATTCGCTCGTTAAACTCGATGATCTGGATGGTGTCTTCGAGTCGTCAGTCTTCCGGGCCTTGGCAAACGCATCGCTTACCACAGCGGATTTGTTCCAACTGGTTGACGACGCCCAAGTGGGTGAGTCGGTTGCGACCTACCTGGCGCACCTCATTCAAGAGCGGCGTATTGGGCAACTGAGCTACCAAATGGTTGCTCACAAATTTAGCGTGATTACTCAGGCGCTTTCCAAGGCTGGCCTTGCTGAGACCGATTTCGCGGCTTGGCTCACAGCTTGGGACACTCATATTGCAGAAGCCTCCACGGACGCTCTGAAGGCGGACGTCCGATTGATCAGTGTCGTCATGGAGGCGGATAAAAGTGTGCTGCCGAAAACTCGGGAGGGTCTACTCAAGCAGCTCACGAGCGAGGAGCGGACTTGTGATGAGTGGGTACAGACCATCTCGGCGGGGGCCAAGCAGCACCAGGCAATCCTGAATGGGATAGTGAGCAATCAAGAGCCTATACAGTCGATCGCGGCTGATGGCGATGCCTTGGTCAACGTGCTCAACTCCCTCGCCAGCGGCATCGTGACTTCGCCGTGGGGAGCGCCCCAGTACGCCATGATGGATTCGCTGCTCAGTTTGCTTGATGCCCAGCAGCGCAACGTCATCGGTATACGATTGAGAAAGATGCTCTTCGCGGAGTCGGTGGAGCCTGATGATTTCGCAATCCCGTTATCGAAATATGGCCATCTCATCCCGGATGTTCAGCCGTCTAACCCGCAAGAGGTTCAACGAATCGTCCTGTTCCTGGCGTACCTGAGCCGCAACCCCGACAGCCTTCTCCTCTTGGCCAAATTATTCGATGCGAAGGCCGAACAGATCGCAGCGTTCAAGTACTCGCCAGAACTCAGGAGCACGATGGGGGAAGCTGTTGCCAAGCTGTCTGAAATCACCCCGGCCCTCTACAAAAAGTTTGCTCAAACCAAAGGCTTCAAACGCCTGATCCAGTCGCTCACAAGGGCCGCGCGAGATCCAGAACCTGAACAAGACGCGTAACGGATTGTTCCCGTTTAGGGCCTAAATACTAAGTCGACGAACCATTGGAGATGTCGGAACAGACGAAAATTTGAAGGTTATAGCGACGGTCGTGGTATGACCGTCACTATCCATCTAGCAGCGGCTTAGCATGAGTATCCCGCCTCTTCTCACTGCTTAAAAGTCAGTCACCTTTTTTGTGTTTATGTACTTCCAGATCTGGATGTTTGGATTTATTTTCTTCGGTAACACGACGGCGCTGGTCCTTTTTGCCGGTGGATTCAGCGATCGGTTTGGGGCCGGGTTTAATACTCATGTCTTTAACTCCTTCGATTGATAATGTGTTTCTAAATAAATCTATACGCCTGTACAGTGAAGCTACGGGGCCACCAACTCTGCAAGCTTGGCTGCGATATCTCCAAAGGTATCTTCAGCTGTGCTCAGGCCGCTTCTCGAGCCTAGTAAAGGACTGACCTCGCGAAGCGATTCGTATGTTGTGTCGTGAACGACGGGAACCAGCAGATCCCTTGCGAGAAGCGCGGAAAGCTCTTTGTCGGCGATTCCTTCGGCCGTTAGGCGGCGCAGCAAAGCAGGGGTCACCAGCACAATTCCTACTCGAGACTTCGCCAATCCCTTATCAATTTCACGTAGTAACGAAGAGCCTAGGAGGACATCTTTCTCGCTGAACCAAACGGAAACACCGAGCGACTCGAGTACATCATGCAGCTCCTTGGCGGATCCTTTCCGGTCGTCCCAGGCGTGACAAAGAAAGACGTCTCGTAGATCAGGTACTGTCGTACGCCTCTCGACATTTTCGCGTATCGGGGTGAGGGTTCGTACTTCGGCGGAGGTGTAGGCTACAGAGGATCCGGGTTTCGACCAACGCGGCTTTGCGCTGCTGGATGAGCCGCCGCTGCGACCACCTCCGTCATGAGACGGTGATGAATAGGACGGAGCATAGAGCGAGGATGAATACGATCGCGATGCGTAAGCGCTGTATCCGCCGCCACATGCGGGACACGCCGCTCTTGCGCTTGCCGAACGATGACCATGTACCGGTGCTGTACATCTAGACATTTCGTAAACCTTCCGTTTTTAGCTGCTCGCCCAGATGATTACGCAGCGGCTGTGCCGAGCCATCAGCTTCTTGAGAGCACTGCAGCCCATCCTTATTGACTCGAAATCACCGTCGCTTCGGAGCGTGATTTCAATATGACAGCACGAAAGATAGTCAATAGCGCGAATTTCGCTAGTAGCTTTAGCGTGAATGTTGGCGATCAGCTTCCGTGACAAATGCCGCCATGCTCTACACTTATTCATCAAAGCGGGTAACTCTCCATCCAGCCTCAGGGTCTCTGACGTTCAATGGCCCCATTATCGAACGTCGCCTATGGGTAGAAAGTTGGCCTTCAAGATTGGGTTATCTGATCAATGCGAGGTAGGGGTTATCTATCGGCTGCTCACTGGTAAGGCCAGCTGTGCCCAACAGCAGGTAGCCATTTAGAACGCTTGTTTTGCGTGGCCCTCTTACAGCGCACGACCAGATATTCTGCCCGCCAGGCCGCTTTACATGCATGCCCAGCTTCTCAAAATGACGTTGAATGCGGCGCCAAGGTTCTTCCTGGTCGCTTCCTTCAGGCTGCCCAGGATGCTCGGCAGCATAGCGTTGGAAAATACCCGGAGTGACCAGGAAAAAAGTGCCGTCCACGGTATGGACCTTGGCCTTGCTGTCGTTGACCATTAATTGCCGACTGTGAATGCCTTCGCGCAGCCACTCGATAAAGGCCAATCCCGCGTCGTCCTGGCCCGGCGAAGTGGTAGGCCGGAAGCGCTCCGCACTGGATCCAGCCTGGAGCTCAGCTGGCTTCTGCAGCATGTCCATCAGATCGTCTAGGTAGTCGAGCTCCTGAGTCAGCGGCACAGCCGCGGGTTGTTTTACATCCGAACTTGTTTGCGGCTGTACTGGAGCCGGCTCGCCAGTCTCACTGGTTGATAGGGAAAAATTTGTCACCGGCTCAATAGTGCCACTGAAGTATTCAGGTCGGGGCTCATCGGCCCAGATCAGGGTCGGCTGCAGACGGAGGAAGGTGAAGCGATGCTGCCAGTCACCGTCCGTGACAATGGCGCTCCACACTGCTTTACCTTCCGGTGTCGCTTCTACCAATCCATGTGACTGCAGCTCATCGAACAAGGCGATGTTGGATGAGGGAACTCCGTTCACGGCCTGAGCCAGCAGATGCGCGCGCAGCTTGTCGGTGGTGGTCTTGCTGACCAGCCACAGGTGGTCTTCAGTTAGCCAGCCGGCTGCGCCGGGCTGGTTGAGCTTGAACTCGCTCTTGACCAGATGGCGCAGTCCCGTGAGCAAGTGGTGCTGCAGGGAGTGCTTGGGCGCCTGCAAGGCCTTCGCGGGATTAGCACCGATGTTCTGTGCGGTGGACACCCGGTCAGCTTGCAGCACCAGTTCCCCGAGCGTCCCCGCGTGCTCGTAGTGGTCGGCTAGGAGGAACAGCAATTGGCTCCATAATTCGGGGTAATCGCTGAGCCAGTCGAGGAGGGCTGGCGTCAGGATCTGCCTATAGAGCAGCCCGGCCGCGGCACCGTGCAGCTTGTAATCGCGGCCTGGGTGGTAGCGGAAACGGTAGGGCTGGTTCAGCGGGCCGTGCCAGGGGTGCCAGCGTTCGGCATTCTGGTACTCCACCTGCAAATCGATGGCGATTTTGCCGATGTCATGGAGCAGGGCACCGTAGGCAATCGCGGCGCTCCAGGCATCGGCTTGTGCCGCCTGGTCTTCCGGTGCAGCGCCGCTGGGGAGGAGGTAGGACTGGCGTAGCTTCAAGCTGCAGGCCACCAGCTCCAACCCGTGATCGAGCATGCCCCCGGGATAGGCGTGATGATGGCTTTCGCTGGCCGGGAGTTGCTGTACGTAGCCGGCGTAACGGCGGATGGGCTCGAGGTAAAGCCGATCAAACTGCGCTTCGGAGAGGGCCGTATACTGCCAGATACGTTCGAGCAGCTTTCTCCGGTGATCGGCGGCGAGTAGAGATTCGGCCGACTGAGGAAGCATGAAGCCCTCGACGAAGGGAGAGGGAGTGAGCTCTGCCGCCTCACCTTTTCGAAATTTCAACCACCAGCGTTTCATCGCATGACCTGCTGTTCGTTCGGGAGGTCCTTTTGCCTTTTTGGATAGAGCTCTTACCCTTGCGCCCCCTTCCATTGCCGCCGTTACCCTTTACCGCCTTGGCCTTGTTCGCGTGTGTGATAATTTGAAGCCAGGTCCATCGGGATCGGCGGCCGCTCGGAATAGCGGTCCCTTTGTTCAGGGCGTAAACTGCTCGGCATCATTGCTAGAGCGTGGGCGCGGATGACGTTGAGTGATGCGGTATTGGTCGTGTTATTGGCCGATCGGATTCATGGCACGGATGCGGCCATCCGATCTGCGGCCAAGCGCTGTGCGAAAAAGCTACCGCGCAGCCAGCGCGATATTTTGTTCAAAGTCGGGAATAGCGCAAACCCGAGGCAACTTGTGGCGCACCTGTGTCAGCACTTGTCAGATTGAGCGACCAGGCGAGGTCGTTTTAACCGGCGCCTCGCAAGAGCGCGTGCGCTTTAAGTAAACCCTCGGTTAAATCCGCAGTCTCAGTTATTATCCCAGCACTTGCCTCATACCTAGGAACATCATTCATGTCCAAACTTGCCGAGTTCAAAGCACTGGAAGCGCAACTGGCCGCGCAGCTGCAACAGCTGGATGCCATGAAAAACGACTCGGGTTTGAAGCGAGAAATCGAGTTTGAACAGAAGCTTAAAGCGTTGATGGAACAGTACGGCATGGGCCTGCGCCAGGTTATCAGCATTCTGGATCCGTCCAAGGGCCTGAGCGTACCGGTCGCGAGTGCGGTCAGCAGCAGTCAGCGCAAGCCTCGCGAGCTGAAACGCTACAAGCATCCGCAGAGCGGTGAGATTGTGGAAACCAAGGGCGGCAACCACAAGATCCTTAAGCAGTGGAAGCAAGAGCACGGCTCGGACACTGTAGAGAGCTGGCTGCAGTAATCACTGGCGTCCTGACTGCGGCGGATGCCGCACAGCAGAAAAAACAAAGGCCCCGTATAGGGGCCTTTTTGCTGGGTGTGGAATCACGCGGTGAGGCGAGAGGACGTATCCGTGGCCTGATCAGACTGCAAGGCCAACAGGTACTCAGAGGCTTCCCGAGCCTGACCACTGGCGCGGAAAATGGCTCGTTTGTCCTCCTTGAGTATCTTCAGCCAGGACGCCAGGTATTCCTCGTGACGCAACTCACCTGTGGTACCGGTGAATGCGCAGAGAAACGCGGCGCCCATTTCTGCGACCAGTTCCTCAAAGGCATACGCTGTGGAGCCGAATGCATGCCCGTCGGTGATACCTTCACGGTTCAGACGCGACCGGTGGCCCGACCAGTGTGTCAGCTCATGCAGAGCCGTTGCGTAGTAGCTGCCGACGTCTTCGAACTGAGCCTTCGTAGGCAGTTGGATCAGATCACGAATCGGTTGATAGAACGCGTCATCGCTGTAGCGATGCTCTATACGCGCCCCGCTGGCGACCAGCAGTTGCTCGGCCGGTTCATGGTCGATGAAGGTCGCGAGCTCGGCGTGCTCAGCGGTGGCTGGCTTCTCATCAGGCAAGCCCCCGGTCTGCTCGATATTGAACAGGCAGTGCGTGCGCAGGAGTGCGAACTGCACCAATTTGATGTTGCCCTGTTCATCGCGAACGACCTGGCCGTCCTCGTCATGCGCCTCCTTGCTCATCGGTTTGTACAGTACCGCGAGGGTGGATTGCTCGCCCTTGCGTACATGGCCGCCAGCCTTGCGTGCCTGATTGAAGGTCAGCCAGCGGTCCTGGGTGAATCCTCGCAGGCGGGCCTCAGCCCACAACAGTGGAACGTTGATGCCGGCGTAGGGCCGCCGGGTAATGGCGTTGATGGGAAATGGGGAGTCAGCGCTCGTACCTGTGGTGGTCCAAGGTTTGATCCAGGGGATCACGCCCTGGCTCAGGGCACTGACGATCTTGTTGGTGACGTCCAGGTAGATATCGGACATGGCGTTCTCCGGTCGTGAAGGGGGAACGCTGCCCGGCCGGGAAGGGTTCCCGGTGGGGGTAGAGGAGGCTGCGACGGTGCTGAGTGGGTCAGAGGGCGGCGATGTCTACCACGCTCTCATCAGGCATTCTGATGAGCAAAAAAGCCGGGCCGCTGCGTGGTATGACACGAGCCAGCTGAAGCTGCGGCAGATGGGCAATTTCTGAAGGGCCGTTGCTCAGCAGGTCGAGTTGCAGTGCTATGGGACGGTGCAGGGCAAGCGGTGCAGAAGTCAGCGCGCTATTGAGCAGGCCAGCCAAGCGCAGTGCAGACTGTCCAACCGGCTCCTCGCCTGTGGCTGGTTCAATGAACTGCCGCCAGACACCTGGGCTCAGCACAATGGCAATGGAGAGGTGGTTCATCCTGGACATGGTGGCCTCCGGTTAGCAGATTTCGCGTCACCTTTCTGAGGTTTGGTGTGGATTTGCCCGATCCGATCAACCCGCCGAGCAGGGAGCGTCCGTCCATTAAAACGCGCCTGAGCGTGGGGTCAATCCCCGATCCTGACCTCTTTGAATGGGGCTATCCAGGGCGTTCCAGGGAAGACTATCGGCCTTGAATTCCTGACCAAGGGCGATCCTCAGTCAGTCTGAACGTAGTATGTAATGTCTCCCGAAAGGCCTGCTAGGTGCCTCTCGGGAAGCGCGAAGTGCTCGCTTTTACGTTCAAGCTTTTCCCGCAGGATCAACCTCGGCGGCCAGGTAAAGGTGGGTGGAGGTGGCCTCCACCACCAGCGATCCTGCAGTGCCGCGAAGGCTGGCGAGAACGGGATCATTGATGTCAAAGTACTCGGCAAAATCATCGCCGCCAAATTCATCGTGGGCGCGATTCCACCAGGCGTCGAAGTCGTCGACGGCAGGGTTGCAACCGGTTGCATAGGCCACGCGTTTACGCCCACCGCCATCCGCTTTGCTTTCGCCAACCTCTGACATGAGGTAGACGCCGTGGTCTTTGACCAATATCACTCTGCAACCGTTGATACCGGCCTCTGCCAAGACGGCGTGAAGTTCAGTGCCTGTGAAACGCAGCATGATGAGATCCTCCAGAAGGTGCGGAGGAATGCCACCCATGCGGGAGAATTCCCAGCACTGGAATGGATTGGGTTGGGTGCGTCGAAGACGCAGGCTCAATGAGCTATGGGGGATTGGAAGGCGTTCATCACCGGGGAACGGTGACCATGCGAGCTGCCGAACGCGAATCGCATTTGGGGATAACCATCACAAACGTGACGTAGCCTCAAAGGTTACGGCTACCTGGGATGCTGGATAACCAGCGATTGCACTTACTCAATATCAGGCCGGCTGGCTGTGGTCAACGGCGGGGCAGGTGCAGAGTCAGGCTCCGTTTCCGCATTGTTCCATGGCGATATTTCAGTCCGCTGCTGAACGATGAGCGGTACTGTTCGCGGGACTGAAAGGAGTAAACTTGAATCTTGGATCCAACGGGCTACCGGCCTGTGGAGGTGTAACATGAGTACCAAAATCCGTCCTCATTCAGTTCCGGGCCTTCTAGGTTCTAGCCTTGAAACAGCCTGGCGAAATTTGGCATCCAAATTAGTAAGCGCTCAGAGTTCGACTCAATTACCGCATAGAAAATTTTGGGTTACGGCAGCTGCTAGACTACTTTGCTTGATTGGCCTTGCTGCAGTAGCTCTCGCCTTTGCTTTGCTGATCATCACCAGCTTGGCAGTTGCTTTGGTTCAAAGCTGGTGGGAGAACGGCGAACCATTGGCGAGTCGAGAAGAATCAGTCCCAGACTCTCTGGGTGCTGACCTCTATATTGGCGATTATGATAGCAACGGCCATTACATAGGTGACTTTAAGTCACCTGATTGATTTTTTGCCGGCACTAGTCAATTGCGCTGTGCCTTTGCTTGCAGCGTCGGTTGCATTCTTACCGCCACTTGCCAACATACTCTGGATCCCGTTACCCACGGCATAACCTGCCCAGCTTAAAGTGCCCACGAACAATGCAGGCAATACAATGAACATTGCCCCCATGACGTACTCGATTACCTGCGCGGTGACCGTTCCGTCCATGAAGCCTGCCGTCGGCAACGACAACAGTGCCTGGTCTGTGGCTGAGACTTGGTTGTATAGCGTTTCCAGCATGCTCGAATCGACCCAGCGCGCAAGCTCCCACCAGAACGTCAGCATGTGCAGGGTGAACAGCGCGAACGTGATCGTCATGAGCGCCTTCAACTGGTAGGTGCTGATCAGCAGCACCAGGGGCAAGCTGATGATGGTGCCCATGATCAGGAAGGCCTGAACCATGGGTAAGGCTGCACGCAAGGCATTCATCGCTGGGAAGTTGCTGAAAGAACCCAGGGCCAGGCCGGTGTTGGTGGCCAGGTTGTTGAGCCCTTGCGTCAGTGAGCCGCCCCTGGCACTGCTACCGTAGTCCTGGAACACTTGCCCGGGTGCCATGCTCAATGACTGTTGCCGCGGGCTCACCAGCTCTCGCAAGGTAGCGTCTTCGATCTCGGTGGTGGTGCGCCCAGTTAGCCAGCCCCGCAACTGCGACATCAGCGATGGATCGACCTCGGCCACCAAGCGATCACGTAATCCGATGGTGCCATCGCTCCACCACTGCTTGCAGGTGGGATAACCAGCACCGTTGTCGAGCTGGGGCAGCGAGGTATCTCTCGTCTCGTCGTATGGCCAATCGATCCTGGGCATTCGCGAGCGATCGGTATCGTAGAAGCCCGGTGTGTTGAGCAGGTAGGTCGAGCCAATCCAGGACGCGTCGTAGCTCTGGGATTCGTCCAAATCGGGCCGATTGGTAAAGAGCCGTGAGCGCGAAAAGCCGTAGCAGTCCCGGGTGAAGTCGGCGACCTCCTGCAGCAGTACCTGGTCGTTGATCCGCGAGCTGTCGATCTCCATGCGCATCGCACGGATGTCAGGTGCGCAGGGGATCGACGCGGTCGCGGCGGCGGTGATGCCTTTGCTCATGGCATGCACCAGGAACCACCACACTGGGACATTCGCTGACTTCTCTCCGATGGTGTTGAAGGTTGTGCCCCAGGCCGTGTCCGCGGGCTTCGCCATAGAGACCCCACAGCGCTGGCTCGCCGCATCGTCAAAGCTCACGGATGAGAGGTTCAGCGGGAAAAACGGCATGCAGCCAAACAATATGACCACGTAGCTCATCCACAACCGGTTCTCGACGCGAGGGATCGACAACAACCCCTTGTTGCCCTCGTCGGCACCCTGTTGGCGGGCCGACAGCCATTCCTGCAGGATGATTGCACCGAAAGGCGCGGCGAACAGCCCGGTGTCTGCCAATGTGTTCCAGATGCCGTTGTTGATGATCCAGGCCAGCAGCGACAGGTAGTACTCGAGGTAGCTGTTGGTGCTCATGTTCATGTCTGCACCTCACACGCGAGACAGTTCGACCAGGATGATCGAGCTGAAGCCGATTAAGCCCAGGCGCTTCAGCCGTTGCTGATCTGCGGGCGAAGGTCGTCTGCGCAACGCTGCGGCCCAACCGGCGAACATCAGGGTGTACAAGAGCGCGCGCCAGCACGCGAAGTAGTACGCTGTCCCTCGCCCTGGTTCGAGCCAATGCAACTGGGGCACGGACAGATGCAGCGCCATCCAAGCAATCAACAACATGCCCAGCATGGCGGCGAGTATCATCAGTGCACGCCCGAGCGTGGACCTCACCCCAAACGCGATCATGGCGTGCTCCTCTCCTGTTCGGCTCGGCGCAGTCGATCCGGCTCCGGATCGCGCTGATCGATGCTACGCGAGGCGTCGGCTCCGCCGGCGTGGCGGTCGAGGACCAGGCTGGCGGTGTTGGTCGCCAGCGCCTGGCGGACCTGCAGCTCGGTTTGCAGCAGGCGGATCTCGCGCTCCAGCGTTTCGACGTTGCTGTTGAGTGCGCTGGTGGCGGGCTGGGCTGAAGCCACGTTCGGCTCGTGGCTGCCGGCAAACAGCGTGCGCTGCAGCAGCATCGCCTTGTAGATCACGCTCGATAGCGCGGTCTCGCTGGCCAGGCGCCGGGCCAGGAGGTTCTGGTCGGGGTCGTCGCGCAGTCCCTCGATGACACCTCGGGAGACCTGCAGCAACGGGCTAGATACTTTGCCCAGGTTCTCTGGTGTCGGCTGCTCGGTGCCTGAAACCATGCGTTGCAAACCTTCCAGGTTTTCCGTGTAGGTTTCCTGGATCAGCGGCGACAGGCCGGTACCGGCAGTTACCCGAAGCGTCTCGCAGTCGTCGCAGGTCTGCACCTCGGTTTCCCCAAGCACACGCGTCGCCCACTCGGAGGCCTGCTCGGGACTCGACCAGGCTTGGCAGATGGCGCCATTCTGACAACCCGAACCAAGAGCCGAGGTATTCTCAACCGCCCGGTTGTGCAGCAGGTTGTAGCCGGCTTTGACCACGTCCGACGTCACCCGGATGGGTTGCTGGCCGTTGCCACCCGCTTTCTGCCCGCCGACCCAACTGACGCCGTTGTTGCCGTTGTTCGATTCGGTGTCCTTCACCGCCGTCACGGCATCACCGCCAGACTGCTCGAGGTTGTGCTGCATTTCCTGGTTCTGCGCCAGCGCACCCCAGCCGGCCTGGTCGACCTTGTCGGCCATCTTCGCCGCCATTGCCTGGCAGGTAAGCTTGGAGCGGTCGAAGTCAATCCGTCCCTGCAGAACACCATTGCTCAGCAGCTCATACAACCCGGGATTGGCCCGCTGGATGATCATCGCCGGCAGCGACATGACGGCCTGCGTGGCGTTCTGGATGACGTTGCCCATGATTTGCTGGAAACCCTGGGTGGCGCCATTGAGCTGGTTCTGCAGGGTGTTCGAGAGGTTCATGTTTCCGCACATCATGTTGGCGCGCCAAGACATGCCCACGCCAAGGCCATTGGGTCGGTAGAGCGAGGAGGGCGCTCCTGCCGCTGAACCGCCGCCGATGGTGTACATCACCCGGTCGTCCAGCACCGGAGCCTGGTCACCAAGGTGGTAGCCGTTCTCGGCGGCGTGGCCTACGGCATAGACGAGGAAGCACAGCAGACCGAGCGAAAGGGTCTTCATCATTGGCCTCTGTCAAAATCGATGCTGAACAGGAAGGTCTGGCCCATGCGCTGGCAGCAGCGGTAGGGCCGCCACAGCGACCAGGCATAGGCGCCGTCGGCGCTCTGGATCGTTGGGCTGGGGAAGATTGCGCAGGTGCTTTGGATCACCGGCGTGAGTAATTGCCAGCGGTGGTTGTTGACGTTGTTCTCAATCACCGGCTGCGGCGGCCAGTAGCCGGGAGCGGGCATTGGCTGCAACGGTCGGTAGACATGCGGCTGGCCAGCGCGGGTGATGAAGTCACTGGCGCGTTGAGTCATCACGGCAGCCGCCTTGAAATCGTCGGGCTGCACCAGAAAACCGTGGCGTGGGTAGACGCTACCCCACATGTCGCCGAGTGCCTGGTTACCGATCTCGCGCACTCCCGGCACCAGTGCCTGCGGGTAGACGGATTCGGGAATGGCCTGGCGCCACGCCAGCGGGTCGAGGGTACTGAGGTAGTAGGGCGCAAACGGCACGGCACCGCTTGGGCACGCATAGCCGAACGTGTGCGCCAAGGCCGTCAGGGCAGCCCCGCCGGGGTGCCCGATGCCGTCGACATTCTTGAACCGAGGCAGATTATCGCGCTGCAGCGAAGGCGTGATGAGGTTGCCACCGCCTTGGGATGCTGGCGTCGGCGTCGACAGTGCAGACATCTCGCTCCAGGGGTTGGCGCCGGTGTCCGCGTAGCTCGACACCACTAGCTCGGGAATGAAATGACGGATCTTCGGCGAGGTGCGCACCGTGCAGCCGAACGGCGTGCACAGCAGCCAGTAGCAGATACCGACGACCCGGTATTCCAGGCACTGCAGCGAGGTGACGGAGGCGATGATGCTCGGGGTGGTCAGTGCCATGCACTGCTCGGTGGCGACGAGTAGAACCGCCGCAGTGAACGCACGACTTCGGCCAGTATTCCTGGGCTTCGGTGATCTGCAGGCGGTAGAGGCGGTCACGTTCATGGGCAACGCTCGGCAGGTGGCAGCGGTGTGCATCCATGCGCCAAGTTTCAGCATCCCGGATCCGGCACTGGAGGAGGGAAGACAAACTGAGCCCGGGTTTATCGATTTCGTCTGGCGGGCTGATCTAGCAGAGCGAGTCAGGCAAAATACCGAAAGAGTACAAATGTGCTCTCGTCGATTTTTGCTGAACTAAGGGATTGCGAACAGTTCTGGCGGTATCGCTCACAACATGCCGCGCAGGCGATCGATCTCCGCCGCGACCTGCAGGGCGGCCTCCAACTCGGAGTGCTGGTGCTCCTCCATCAATCGCCAGCGTTGGGCTTTTTCCTCGGGCTCGGTCATGGCCAGTGCGAGGTACAGGCTCGGCGGCACCGCGCGGAACAGTGTTTCCAGGTTCTTCGACAGGACTACGCCCTCGGTGTACTTGCCTGAGGCTTTGCTCGCAGAGAGCAGCAGCGCCTTCTGCGCCGGTGTGAGTTTCTTGAAGCGGGCGATTTCCTCGATTTCCGCCGGCGGCATGTTCAGGCAGATCCACCACTCGATCATGTTGAGCATGGTCTGCGCCGCGTCGGGGAAGTCGGCCAGGTTCTGCGTCGCCAGCCAAAACCAGGCGCCCAGCTTGCGCCACATCTTCGTGCCCTTGACCACAAAGGGGGCGAGCAACGGGTTCTTGGTGATGATGTGGCCTTCGTCGGTGACCATGACGATTGGCCGTCCGAGGTACTGGTCGCGTTCGGCGATGTTGTTCACCGTGTTCATCAGGCTGATGTAGCTGATCGACATCTGCGCCTCGTAACCCTCACGGGCATAGGTGGCGAGGTCGACAATCGTCACATCGCTCTCTGGCCAGGGCGTGCCGGGCCGGTCAAACAGGGCGCCCTCAAAACCTTGGCAAAACAGGTCGATGGATTCGGCCATTTCCTGGGCGCGCTCCCGGCGTTTGTCAGGCAAATGGGCGTCGCTGGCGACTTGGCGCAAGGCATCGCGGACATGCCGCGTCAGCACCTGTTGTTCGGTCGCTGCGCAGTGCTGGGCGGCATCAAGGATGCACTCGCGGATCAAGCTGCGGTCTGCGCGGGTCAGACGCGCCTCTTCCTTGGCTTCACCACCGGTGATCATCAGTCGCGCGGTGATCTCCAATTCGCCCAGCACATCCCGCTGCTCATCACTGTCCGGCGCCGTTTCATCCAGGTCTTCGGTCGACAAACTGGCCACTTGGTCCGGGTGCTCAATCAGACGGCGAGCATCGGCGAATGGCGCCAGGCTCAAGCCACTGCCGGGTTTGAGTTGCACCTTGTTGACGGATAGTCCGAGTGTGGCGAAGTAGTCGCCCTGCAGGCCAAAGGAGTTGCCCGCTTCGACGATGAACAGCCGCGGCCGGTACACGGCCATGACTTGCATAAGGATTGAGACCAGGGTGGCCGACTTGCCGGCGCCGGTCGGCCCGAACAGCAGCAGGTGGCCATTCATGGAGCGGTCGAAACGTGACAACGGGTCAAACGACAGCGGTGCACCCCCACGGTTGAAGAAAGTGATGCCTGGGTTGCCTGTACCGATGCTGCGTCCCCAGAGGGGCAATAGGTTGGCGACATGCTGGGCAAACAGCAGTCGGGTGTACCAGTTGCGCGTGTCTCGTGCCGGGTTGTAGACCATCGGCAGCCAGCGCAGGTAGCTGTTGCACGCAGCCACTTCATCGCCCTCGCGCACTGGCTGCAGGCCGGCGCCGAGCAGGACATTGGCGGCCTGTACCGAGCGCTGGCGCAGTTGCTGTTCATCCGCACCGCGCAGATACAACGCCAAGGTGCCGTGATACAGCTTGTGCTGGCGCCCAATCAACGCGCGCGCTTCCTCTACGTCCTGGCGGGTCTGGCTCGAGGCAAGGTTCTCGCCGATGGCTTTACGTGCCAGGCGGTTCAGCTGTTCCTCGAGCACATCCTGGGGCGTGATCACCAGGGTCAGGCTCATCACCGCCTGCTCGGGTAATTGATCGAACAAGGCGTTCAACGCCTCGCCTTTGCGCGTTTCCCCGGTCAGCTGGCCGATATGCGGCGGCCTGCGCAGCTTGTCGACCACCATCACCGTATGAGGCTGTTGATCGAAGTACCAGAGGCCCTGTTCGCTATCGGAGCGCGGTTCCTGGAAAAACAGCCGCTCGGCGAAATCGTGGTCGAACGGCAGCGGCAGGTCCTCGCCGTCGTCCGTCTCCGGATAGGGCACGCGTCGATAGAACGCTGCGGGGGATTCGTCGGTTAAGGCAGGGGACGGGTTGAACCAGGGCAGCAACCAGGCGTAGAAGTCGCGTCCGGTCAACCGTCGAGAGCTGACCCCGCAGGCCTGCAGCGAGGCCACCAGGCGGTCGCAGGTGCGGCTCAGCAACTGAGTCGGGCTCTGCCCGTCATCGTCACCCTGGTCCCCGAGCCAGCGGTAGACCACCAGGCGAATCCGCCGGTTGCTGCCGCGCCAGGGCAGGTGGGACACGACATGGTCGTCGAACAGCCCACCCGGTTTAGCAATGGCGTCGAGGTGACGTTGCATCGAAGCGAGGAAGGCCTGGGTAAATGGTGTGCCGCGAGCTCTCGGCGCGATATAGCGTTCCAGGCGATCAAGGTACGGAGCAAAGTCACTGTCGTCCTGGCAGAAGAACTGCACCACCCAGGGCGCCTGGTCCAGTTCGTCGAAGCTGTCCTGCAACGCATCTTCCAGGGCGTCGCGGGCCGCCATCAACCACTCGGGCTCACGGCCCTCGGTACCGATCGGCTGCAGCTCGAACATCGCGCCCACCGAGCGGTTGTCGTCGAGCAGAAAGCACTGCTCGTCCTCGAAGTATTCGACCCAGGGTAGGTGATCAGCAAAGCTGGGATTGCGGGCATACTGGGCGGCCTCGTCGGCAAGCGTGGCGCGCCGGCACTGCGCCGCGCGCCAGGGCTTCCAGCGCGGCGGGTCGCGTCTTGTGTCATCGGCCATCACAGATCGTCCAGGCGTTCGCCGGGCAGCGCATACTGGACCTTCTCGTACAGCGGGAATACCGTCGAGTAGCCAGGTACCGGGGTCTGCTGGGTACCGGCCAGGTGCGGGTACACGTACATGACCAGGTCCGGATTGGGCAGGCGCGGGAACTGGGCGCGGATCTCGTTGGCGGCGGTGCGCGTGTAAGCGCTTTGGTCGCCTATCAGGCGCTCAGGGTCGAGCACTGGACGGCGCAGTTCGCCACGCGCTTCCTGCAACTGTTGTTGGGAGCCAACTGAGCCACCGCCATTCCATATGTCCAGCATGGTTTGATCGCCGTGGGGCAGCATTTCCTCCTTGCTGGTGGAGCAGCCGCTCAGGTGCAGGGCGAGTAGAAGACTAATCCAGATCCAGTACCGAAACGGATGGGCTTTCATGGTTCACTCTCCGGCCTTTCGGCTCGTAGTCGATGCTGATCTCGTGATCCAGGTGCAGGTCAACCTTGGCCCCCGGCGGCACGTAGATGGCGGCAAAGGCTTCACCATAGAGCTTGTTGATCCACTCCCGGATATCGCCAATACCACCTCTGATGACTGAGTTCAGTGCGCTGTTGCCGTTGTTCTGGGTCATGCCCAGGCTGCCGCTGGCTGAGTTGATGAACGAGGTATTGGTCTGCTCGCTGCCCAGGGCTGCGGCGAAACCGGCGCCGGCAGCGGTGATCAGGCTCTGGCTGCCCAGGTATTGCTGGGCGTTGGAGCGGCGCTCCCCAGAAATGCAGGGAATGCCGTAGGGATCGGAGATGTAGCCCAGCCCGCCACGGATCTTCTCGGTGTCTGAGGTCTGGGTGCTGCTGCGATTGCGGCTGACGACCTTTTGTGGCTCGGGCACCGTGCGGACGGTACCGTCGCTGAAGACAAAGGTGATCGACTCGACCTGGCCGCGCACGCAGGACAACGTCCAGTCGCCGGCGGCGGTGCCGCTCATGACCGCGCCGACCAAATCCGGCAGGTCGATGCCGTTGGCGGTGAGGTTGTCCGGGCCCACCAGCACCTTGAACGGATAAGGGTCATTCACGGTGCCGTCCACCGGGACCCGGCCAATCAGCGCGGTCATGGCGATCGAGCCCATCAGCGTCGAGTTTTCGGGGAGGGTGTAGACGGGCTTGGCGCCCTCGGCGCGGTCATGAGCGTGCTTCAGGTCACGCTCACCCTTGGCGACGGCGCGCAAACGGTCCTGGCCACGATCAATGGCGTTGTTGTCCAGGCCGTGCAGGTCCTTGAACGTCGACGTCAGCGATGACAGCGGACCGTCAGCTCTGCTGGCGTCATCCTGGCCGACGCGGGCATTTGACGGCTCGATCCACTGCACTGCATCAGGCGCTGATTGCGCACCCGAAAACTGTTGCTCGTCGCCGGGCTCAAGGCCAAAGCCTGCGGGGAGATTTGACTTCGCGGCCGGCTTGCTGGTGAGCTGGTCCTTGAGCCTGGAAAGCAGGCCCTGGGTTTCGCGGTGCTGCTGCTCAGCCTTCTGCCGGGCATCGTTGGCCTGCTGGCGCTGCTCGGTGACCTGCTGGGTGACGCTGCTCAAGGTGCTCTGTATACGCGTATCGATATTGCCTTCGCGCGAGCGCAGCCGGTTGTTCTCGGTTTGCAGCGCATCGTTGCCTTTCTTCAGCGTCTGCATCTCACTGCGCATCGCTTTGACCTGGCCGATCAGCGTGGCCACGGTGTCGCGCGGAGTGTCGCCCGCGATGCCCAGGGCCTTGGCCTGTTCCGCACTGAGTGTGGTCTTGTCCGGATCGTGAGCGGGCTGGCCGTCCGGCGCGGCCATCCAGGATTTGCCGATGATAAGTACGATGCCGAGCAGGACCCCGGGTACCAGGAACTTCAGCAGGCCGTTAGCTTTCATGATCGGCAGCCTCCGGCGTTGGCGGGGACAACAGCAGCGCGTCCTTCAGGTCGCTTCCGCGGGTGACGAGATAGGCCACGGTGGTGTCTTCAGGCGTACCGGCGAGGCCGAGATCCGCGTGTTGGAACGTTGCGGCGTACAGCGTGGCCTGCAGGTGACGCGGGTCCAGCGCGACCTTACCGGGCCCGCGATTCACGATCTTTACCGCCGTTACCCAGTAATCGCCCAGCCGCCACGCAGCAAGCGCTTTGATCGAAACACGCTCGGTCGGCAGCAAGGTGCTGAACACGATGGAGTTGGTCAGCGGCACGCGCCGTACACCCGGCAATGGCGACACGGTACGCAGAGGTGCATAGAGGTTCTGCGCGGCATAGCGGGTAAGCACCACCGGTACAGGCGTCGCCGCGGGTGGTGCATCCTTCTCGGTATGCGTACCCGGCGCCTGAGCCTGGGCCACGATCTTGACCGGCTCCAGCGCCTCGCTGCCCTCAAGCGCTTCGATGTCGATCAGGATGATGTCGCCGGACTTCACCGACTGCAGCTGCAGCCGGGTAGGGGGGAGCGCTTCGGCGGCGCGCAGATACACCGTACCAGCGACGGATTGCACGCGCAGCTTGCTGGCGATCGCACTGGGCAGTCCAACGCGAACGTCTTCATCGAGCATCAGGACTCGCTCCTGGCCCACCGTAAGCGGAACGGCCAAGGGCAAGCGTTCCCAGTATTTGACCTCGACGGCGCCGACCGCTGAACACCAGCCGCTGGCCATCACCAGAATCAGGATCAAGACACGCATCATCACGCACCTCCCGGCAGTGTCAGCTTCTGCGGTGTGCCTTCGTAGCAGTCCAGGGCCAGGCCCCATTTGTTGCGCTCGGGGTCGACGTCGAAGCGCACCACCCGCAGCGGATAGCGCACTACCACGCGTTTTACCGGCTCGGCGGCGTAGTACTCGTCGGTGTTGAGGTCGAGCTTGACCAGCCAGCTGTGCTTATCCAGCTGCTTCACACGAAGATCGGGGTCGTCGCTGTAGCCGCGGCCCAGCACCTCATACACCCCACGCACCCGGCCCCGCAGTTCGCCGGCGGCCTTGCGAAATTCAAAGTCGCCGTCGAAGAACGTCTTGCACGCGGGCGTCAGGTAGGGCTGCAGCGCAAAGATGGCGCGTTGGTAGTCGGCCTCACCGTCGGTAGGCCAGCGGTTGAGTTGGCCGAAGATGTACAGGGCGAAGGCGTAGATGTTCTCGGGTGGCACATCCCACCATTTGCGAGTGCTGCCGGAGCGCAGATCAGGTGGTACGTGGATGGTGAGTTCGGAAGGCGCGGCCTGCCAGCCGTACCACAGCCCGCCGCACAGCAGCGCCAGGATGGCCACCGCAAGGCGCAGGCTGAAAATATGCGCCTGCTGCGCATCCACCTTGTTGCGGAAGCGGCTCATGGGTTGGCTCTCCTCTGCCGGCGCGTACGGCGCACGGTCCACGGCCCCGAATGCAGGATCAGTTGCTGGGTACCGATGCCCCAGTGCACCGCCAGGTGCCACTGCAGGCGCCGGTACAACCAAGTTTCGGGGCGGGCACGTTTGGCCCGGCGCAGCAGCTTGCCGCCGCCGAGCAACACCAACGCCATGCACAAGAACATGAAGGTGGGTAAAGTCGCGATAGAGGCGGTGGCCACCGCCAGCGGCGCACCGAGGATCACGCCCAGCGCGGCACCGGCGATCAGGGCGACCCACATCTCGTCGTTGGTGAGGCCGCGCAGGACGGCTGGATCACGGTTGAGGCGTTCCGGCAGGAAGGTCAGTGTGCCGTCAGGCAGCGTGGCAGGGGTGTCGGACATGAGGACCTCACAGAATCGTCGCGGCTTTGGTGAGGAACCACAGGATCACCACCACCAGCAGCGCGCCGACGCCGACCACGGCGCCGAGATCCTTCCAGGTCTTGCGCTGGTTCTGCACGTCGGCGTAGACCGTGAGCGAATGCCAGGCCACGCCGAGGAAGGCGAGGGTGGCGATCAACAGGCCGAGCAGGATGCCGCCGTCGTAGGCGTAATTCTTGATGGTGTCGATCAGTCCTGAACCTTCACCCCGAGAGGGCGCTTCCATGGTCGGCAGGTCGGCCCTGGCGAACGCCGAACTCAGCAAAACCAGACCGCCGAACAGGACTTTTGAACAGGTACTCCGCAGCAATAGAAGCGAGCGGTGGCAAGGGTGGGAGAGTTTCATGGCAAGGTCTCCGGGTTACGACAGCATGAAAAACATCAGCACGATCAGGACGAGGGCCAGGCGCAGCGTGCTACCGCCCAGCGCGCCGAAATTGAGGTTGCCGGCCGCCCAGCCGCGGTAACCGGTCCACAGGGCCCAGGTGCACCAGAGCAATGCGAGCACTAGTACCGATGAACGCCACAGCACCGAGCTAAGCTGCGGGGTAAACCCGGCCACGGCAGAGAACGCGCTGAGTTGGGCGTCAGTCATGCTCATCGGAGGGACTCGAGTGAGGCTCTTCAACACGGTAATCGCCGCTCAGCTCAACCAGGTCAGCCGGCTGCGCGCGTGAGGGCGACAAATAGTTGTTGATGCCGTGCCGCACGCGCGCCAAGTCTGCACTCAACCTGGGATAGTCGAAGCGATAACGAACCTGGTCAGTGCCTGTAGCGCTGCTGCGTGCCTGGTCAGCCAACAGCTCGATGACATCGATCTGCCGCTGCATCAGGCCGAGATCCGAGCGTTCGCGCACGTCCTGAGCGGCAGCCGTGAGGGTAACCAAGCAGACTATGAGTAAGGGGTAGGGGGAAAGCATCATGGCGAAATCCAGCTGAGTAACTGGTTTCACCATGATCAGTTAGGCTGGCGTTGGCATGCGCTAAAGGGAATGTAGAGGGTTCGGTTTAATGGCACCTGCAGCGCGGTCGCAGCAGGCGCGAGATGCCTAGGTCTGAAAAGGGCAGCTCCGCTTGAATCGCGCCTGCGTTCGTGGCGCTTGGTGGTCTGGCGGAGGGGCGCCCGAAGCATTCTCCGCAACACTGGGGTGAAAAGAAGCCGCCCTTTTCTGTCTGGCACCACTTGTTGCTTTTTCAAGACGCGCTCTGTTGATTTGGCAATGTCCGCAATCGACCCCAAGCGGACTATCAGCAAGAAGGCCGAGCCTTCGTTTATCTGCTCTGCAAGCTCACTCAAATTGATGGTGTTGGCCATCATCAGGTTTCGGATCCCATTAGCGTCTCTACGATCATAGATAAGGCAGCTCTGGCGTTGCATTTCACGCAATACGGCTTTCGACCGGATGCGCTCTCGGAACGCCGCCAATGCTTTTAAACTGAATCCTGGTTTTAGGGCGCGTGTGCCCGGTTTAAGGATGGAAGTAAATGAATAAGAACAACGCAGCACTGGTGACCTACCGAGGAAGCTCGCTTGAGAATCTGCACCGTGCCCATGTGGCGGTTGTGGACGAGATGGGGAAGCTGCTTTATGGCTTCGGTGAACCAATGCGTATCACTCTGGCGCGCTCAGCCGCTAAACCGGCGCAGGCCCTCGCGGTGATGGAAACAGGTGCCTTCAAGCAGTTTGCTTTTGATGATGCCGACCTCGCACTGATGTGCGCCTCACACAGCAGCGAGGAGCGACACATCGATAGAACTCGCTGCATGCTCCGAAAGGTTCAGGTGAACGAGGCAGACATGCGGTGCGGCGGCCATGCTCCAATATCTGACGCCGTGAACAAGGATTGGATCAAGCGCGACTTCACCCCGACTGCCTGCTGCAGCAATTGCTCAGGCAAGCACGTTGGGATGCTCGGCGGCGCCATTGCACTGGGCCAACCGACCCAAGGCTATGAAGACCCTAGCCATCCGCTCCAACTCCATGTGAAACGAGTCGTGGCCGAGATGTGTGACCTGCCTGTCGACTCCGTAGCTTGGGCGATCGATGGGTGCAACCTGCCGACTCCAGCGTTCCCGCTCGACAGACTGGCTCTGATGTACGCCAAGCTTGCCGACGCTGCCGACGCTGCCGAACATAGCTGCACTTTGGATGGACGTACCATCGCCTTGGCGAGGATCTTCAGGGCGATGACCACCCACCCTGAGATGGTCGCTGGTGAGGGGCGCTACTGCACCGAATTGATGAACGCGTTTGGCGGCGAAGTCGTTGGCAAGTTGGGTGCCGATGCTTGTTACGGTGTTGGGATCCGCGCGTCGGAGGCTACTCGGCGCCTGGGCGCAAACGGCGCTATCGGAATTTCGGTAAAGATCGAGGACGGCAATATCGACGTCCTGTACATGCTGGTGAGCGAGATCCTTGAGCGTCTGCGCATTGGTACCGTCGAGCAGCGGAGTCTGCTATCCAAGTTCCACCGCCCGAAGATGCTGAACACCATGAACCGGGAAACCGGACACTCCGAGTTCGTGTTCGAACTCGACCGTTACTGATCGGCAGCTTGCTGCGCAAGCCAGTCTGGACTTGTCTAGAAGCTCTCGCCACGGATCTTGCGCAGCTCCTCGTCCGAAAACTTGCCAATGTGCTGCAGTTGCTCAGCGACGAAGTCTCGCAGCACGCGAACTTTGGTCGAACCTCGTCTGTTGGCCAAATACGCTAGATAGATGTTTCGGCCGGTGAGGGTGTTTTCCATTCTGTAATCGGGGAGCACGACTTCCAGCCTGCCTGTCGCCAGGTAGTCACGAATCAACCAAATCTCGAAGTCCGCGATACCCAGCCCTGCGCAGGTCGCTTCCAACAGGAGCTCGGAGTGGTCGGACACCAGGTTGCCGGCAGGCAGCAGGCTGTATCGGTCCTTCTCTGAAACCAAATGCCAGCGGGGATCACCTTCCGGGTGAACGTAGCGCAAACAGTTGTGCTGCTTCAGTTCATCGGGGCGAACCGGGCGTCCTCTTCGCTCGAGGTATGCCGGGGCGGCACAAAGCACACTGTCGTTTCGGGACAGCTTTTGAACGATGAGGTTGTCCAGGTAGTTCTCGCCCTCATGGATATCAAGATCAAAGCCGCCCGCTACCAGATCGTTGTGATTGTCGGTTAGACGCACGTCCAGCTGGATGGCGGGATAATGCGAAAGGAAAGGTGCTACCAGCGGCGCCAGATATCGGCGACCAAAAGCGACGGGCGCAGTGAGCTTAAGTGGACCGCTGGGTTTGGCATCCAGCTCGGCTACTACCCGCATCGTGTCGTCAAAGTCGGCGATCAGCGTAGTCGCCCGCTCGAGATACAAGCTTCCCGCTTCGGTGAGACTGATCTTGTGGGTTGAGCGATGTAGCAGCGTTACTCCCAACGCTTCCTCGATCTGCGAAACCTTTCTCGCCACAGTCGATGTAGAGACATGAATCTCCTTGGCTACGGCAGAAAAGCTCCCGGCCTCGATCACCTTCACGAACGTGCGCATCGCCCCCAGATCGTCTGGCCCAACGTCTTTTGACTTCGATTTCATAACTCATCTCCTTTTGCACGAAATGCAAAACAGATTTCTATTTTGCAGAAAACCCAGCTTCTACGCAAAGGTATAGAATCGCCAGTGTCCGGTCACTGACATGCAGAACATGCCGATTTCAAACCGAAACGGGTTTTCATACGTCTGTCCGTCTAACTCCAGAAGTGGTCTCAGGATTGAGGAAGACTTTGCGTCCACTGAGTTAGGTATGTGCTGGCAAAAGCAGGCGAAGTCATTATTGAAGCGAAGCATCATCACGGAAGAATGATTGCGGCATTGGCCTGGTAGCTGGCTTGGCGACCGGCCGTTGCTTTACCCCACTTGCTCAAAATGCCTTCCTGATTATTACAACAATCGCTTCAAAAGAAGCACGTTTTAGGAGACGCTCATGAAGCATGTCAGAGATGGCGCCGGCGCATTGCCTGGTAGCACTGACCCCTCCCACGCGAGCAAAGAAGATCTGTTCGCCTCGCACGAAATCGGTTACGAAAAGAAACTCAAACCTCGACACGTCCAAATGATCGCCATGGGTGGCGCCATTGGTACCGGTCTATTCCTCGGTGCCGGCGCCCGACTGCAGATCGCCGGCCCAGCACTGGCTGTGGTGTATCTGGTCTGTGGCATTTTCGCTTTCTTCATTATGCGCGCACTTGGTGAACTGGTAATGCACCGTCCCACCAGCGGGAGCTTCGTTTCCTACGCACGCGAATTCCTCGGTGAGCGATCCTCCTTCACCGCTGGGTGGATGTATTACTTGGTTTGGGCCACCACCGGGATCGTGGACATTACGGCGATCGCCATCTACATGAAGTACTGGGGCGCGTTCGCCGACGCACCGCAGTGGGTATTTGCACTTGGCTCATTAGGCATTGTGACTGTGCTGAACATGGTGGGTGTGAAGTACTTCGGCGAGATGGAGTTCTGGTTCTCCGTCATCAAAGTCGGCACTATCAGTCTGTTCCTGATTGTAGGTACGATCTTCCTTGCCAGTGGTCACCCCATTGATGGCCAGGCAACCGGTTTTCACTTGATCAGTGAAAACGGAGGGATTTTCCCGCATGGGATAGTTCCGGCTGTACTCATCATCCAGGGAGTGATCTTCGCCTATGCCAGTATTGAACTGGTGGGCGTGGCTGCAGGCGAGACGGCTAACCCGCGCAAGGTATTGCCGAAAGCTATCAATACCATCATGTGGCGTATTGGGCTGTTTTACGTGGGATCCGTTGTTCTACTCACCCTGCTGTTGCCGTGGACTGCCTATAGCGCCTCTGAAAGCCCTTTCGTGACCTTCTTCAGCAAGTTGGGTGTTCCCTATATGGGCAGCATCATCAACATCGTGGTACTCACCGCTGCGCTTTCGAGCTTGAACTCGGGCCTGTACTCGACCGGACGTATTCTGCGTTCCTTGGCGATGGGGGGCTCGGCTCCACAGTACGTAGGACGAATGAACTCCCGCGGTGTGCCTTACGGTGGCATCCTGGCGACCGTCGCGGTAATTGCGATCGGCGTTCCACTGAACTACATCGTTCCAGCTCACGCCTTTGAAATAGTCCTCAACGTGGCATCGCTCGGCATCGTAACTACCTGGGGCTTCATCGTGATGTGCCAGATCCGTTTGCGCCAAGCAGTCGAACGCGGCGAGCTGCCGGATGTGGGCTTCAAGATGCCAGGCGCCCCATACACCTCTTGGGCGACCATGGGCTTCTTGCTGGCGGTGTTGGTGCTGATGGCATTTGACTATCCGAGCGGCACATGGACTATCGGGATGATCCCTGTTCTTGCTGTAGGCCTCACTATAGGTTGGCAGCTCACCAACCGTCGAGGATCTTCACAGACAACCCCAACTCCTGCAGTCACCCCCAATACCGGCGACGCATAAGGTTCGACCCTTGCGACGCCGAGCGGCATCACTTGATCAAAGTGGTGCCGCTTGTGTTTGATGAGCAAATAACAAATTGATGCAATCGCAAGCGCTACGCACGCCATAAGTCATCGTCGCATGCAGGTGTTTGAGTCAAGAGCACAGGTATCCGAGTCAATGAGCGTGTGACCTCCGCCACCTTCTTGATTTGTCGCCTTAATATGCCCGCAATGGGTCATGTTCTGCCTTCTTGGAGGATCGCTTTTGGCCGAAAACAGCCTCTGACGGACGTCCCCAGTGGGTCGTTTGCTGCCCTCTGCGAACGGCAGCCAAGGGTCGATAGCGGTAACTTGCGATCGACCCGAAGCAGCCCTTCGTAAAGCACTGCTAACGGTACAAACGCTCATTCAGACAGGAAAAAACCGGCTCGCTAAACGCGCTTTTCGACTGGCATCGGCCAATGCTTCAAACCTTCCTCAGCGTACCTGCTTAAGCTAGGATCAAGCTGTCGTGTCATGAGTTCCAATGCTAACTTTGAGTCGCTAGAGCCAATACGCGCTAATGCATAAGCGCACTTGCGCTTGAACTCTTCCAGATTGCCCCACCTGATCAAGTGCTCGAAATTTTTCTGCGCGGCCTCCGTTATCGCGGACGTCGCGCAATTTCCCCCGATTAACCCCAGCTCGAAAACGATTTCTTCATGCTCTTCATGCCATTCCTCCAGCAGGAGCTTCGCCAAAAGTGGCGCGGCAATTTGTGCATCAATGCCGACGAGTGCGGCCCAGAAGGCCGCACTGTCCTTGGCCCGCAACGCGGACTCCGTTTTCTCATACAGCCCGCTCATGGGAACTTGGCTCCTGGCTTTAAACAGATATCTGGAAAATGGTAGTGTGAATCGTACTCGGTTTTCCAGGCACACCCAAAGCCTGCCATTGGCCGCTTGCTGCCTTCTCCAAACGGCCGCTATGGGTCGATAGCGGGCAGTCAAAGGTATTTTTTGAAGGTTGTAGCGGTGATTGCCACCATTCACCCCAGCAACGCAGCGCATCGCAATAGCACCCAATTGGGATTTACGGAGTTGGGAAGGGAGAGGTAGATCACCCCATGGCTCACCGTCAATGGCAACAATGTCCGCTTCGCTTATGTGCTGATACGATGTGGTGTATGGTCCGCTGCGCCGTTTGGTGAGGGGGCACTCGAGCCGTTCGGTATTGTGGCGGAGTACTTCAGGGCCGATGGCGTGGGACATACAGGCATTCAAAGCCGGTACCCGAATAGGGTATGCCTAGAGCCCCAGCCCGCTCTGTCCACTATTAGTAGCTTCACCGGGCACATGGAGATGCGTTCATGTAGCGCCACGACCGATACCTCGACAATAGGCTGGCTGACCCATGCCGAGTTGAGGGCATGTTCAGCGACTGAAGTCGATCACCATGCGGCCTTTTATCTTGCCTTCTTGCATCTCGTCGAAAATCTGATTGATGTCTTCGACCGGGCGCAGGGTCACCTTGGGCACGACCTTGCCTTGCGCGGCGAACTCGAACGCCTCGTGCAAGTCTTGCCGGGTGCCAACCAACGAGCCGACCACTTCGATGCCGTCGAGCACCAGCCGCGGAATGTCCAGGCTCATGGCTTCTGGCGGCAAGCCTACCGCGACTAGGCGGCCACCGGCACGCAGGGCATCGACCGCCGAGTTGAACGCCGCCTTGGCCACCGCCGTGACCACCGCAGCCTGGGCGCCGCCGGTCTTCTCCTGGATGATTTTCGCGGCATCCTCGCTACGTGAGTTGATCACCAGATCCGCGCCCATCTCACTGGCAAAGCGCAGTTGCTCATCGTTGACATCAATGGCAATGACCTTGGCGTTGAACACGTTCTTGGCGTACTGCAGGGCCAGGTTACCCAGCCCGCCGAGGCCGTAGATGGCGATCCATTGACCGGGGCGGATGTTGGAGATCTTCACCGCCTTGTAGGTGGTGACACCTGCGCAAGTGATGCTACTGGCGGCGGCAGAGTCGAGCCCATCCGGCACTTTGACCGAGTAATCGGCGACCACGATGCACGACTCGGCCATCCCCCCGTCGACGGTATAGCCGGAGTTCTTCACCTCGCGGCACAGCGTCTCGTTACCGCTATTGCAGTACTCGCAGTGGCCGCAGCCTTGGAAGAACCAGGCCACGCTGGCGCGGTCGCCTGGCTTGAGCGAGGTCACGCCGGGGCCAACTTCCTGAACGATACCGATGCCTTCATGGCCGAGGATCACCCCGGTCTTGTCACCGAAGTCGCCGTTCTTGACGTGCAGGTCGGTGTGGCAAACGCCGCAGCACTGCATTTTCAGCAGCGCTTCACCGTGTTTGAGCGGGCGCAGGGTTTTGTCCACGACCTCGACGCGACGCCCTTGGGCAACAACAGCAGCTTTCATACATGCCTCCGTGTAATGCTGAGTTAGCTTGAGTTATTGCAGGGTCAGCATAGCCAATACGGGTGAAGCGTCGGCTGCGCGCATGACCCTGCTCGGGTTTACATCCAGCCAAGCCAAGACCAGTAGGTGCTGGCGAATACCAGCAGCAGCGCATAGCCGATCGCCGTGACCCACAGGCCGACCCGGGCAAACTGGCGCGGGGTGAACGTGTCGGTGCCCAGGCAGACCATGTTCTGCGGGGCGTTGATCGGCAAGATGAAGCCAAAGCTGACCACAAAGCCGAGCAACATGGTCATGCCGATGCGGCTGAAGTCGCCCGGCAGGGTTTGCAGCACGGCGATCAAAATCGGCAGCAGCGCCGAGGTCAGCGCGGTGGCGCTGGCGAACCCCAGGTGGATGACGATCAAAAACGCGCCGAGCACCGCGAGCACGCCCAGCGAGCTGAGCTGATCCAGACCTGTGTGCTGCACCACTTGCGCGCCCAGCCACTGCCCGGCCTGGGTGGTGAGCAAGGTGGTACCCAGGCTGATGCCGACGCCGAACACGATCACCGTGCCCCACGGGATGCGCGCTTGCACATCCTTCCAGGTCATCACGCCAAAGCGTGGCAGCAACAGCACCACCAGGCCGGCGTAGGTGGTGGTCGTGGTATCGAACGGGTGCAGGCGGCCTTCAGTGGCCCAGGCCAACAGCAATAGCAGCGAGACCACACCCAGGCGCTTTTGCGCGGCGCTCATCGGCCCCAGTTGGGCCAGGCTCTGGCTGACCCCGGCCATGCCGCCGGGCACGCTGTCGCTTTCCGGCGGCAGCAGCTTCAACACCAGCACGATCAGCACCACCGACATGATCAGCGCCCAAGGCGCGCCAGCGATCAGCCAGTCGAGCCACGACACCCGCGCGCCCAGCATCTTGTCCATAAAGCCGATAGTCAGCAGGTTCTGCGCCGCTGCGGTCTGGATACCGACGTTCCAGATGCTGGTGCCCTGGGCGACGATGATCATGATTCCGGCAGCGATATTGGAGCGCGCCGGCACTCCGAATGCGGCGATCACCCCCATCATGATCGGCACCACGCAGGCACTGCGCGCCGTTGCGCTGGGCACCACCAGGCTGAGCAGGACGATGACGATCATCGCCCCGAGCAAAACCCGTCGGGTACTGGCACCGACCTTGGTCAGGGTGACCAGGGCGATGCGTTTGTCCAGCCCGGTATGGGTCATCGCAGCGGCGATGAACAATGCGCCGACCACCAGCGCCAACGCCGGGTTGGCAAAGCCCGACAACGCCATCGACACGCCCGCTGAAGAGCCGTAGCTCAGCGAAGGGTCGGCCAGGGTCGGCGCGGTGCCCAGCAGCACGGCCATCAGCGAGGTGATCATGATCGCGCTGGCTTCGTAGGAAACCGCCTCGGTGATCCACACGATCACGGCAAATACCAGGATCGCCAGCATGCGCTGGCCTGCTACAGGCAAGGTGTCGGGAAACGGCAGGAACAAGACCGCGGCCAACGCCAGGCAGGCGATGATCAGCCCGGGTGGAAAGCGCACAGCAGCAGGCGAGGGCTGCTGTGAGGCATGGTCCGTCATGGTTGGCTCACTGGGTGCAATAAAAGTGCTAACCAGCATAGCGCGGTTTGCGCACGGTAAAACTGCTTCAGGTCATGGGTTGGCTGAGTGGTCAGAGTGACGTGCAAGGCCGCGCCTCGTGGAGTCGCGGCAGCTAAGTTACTGATGTGGTCGCCGGACACAGCGGTCACTTCAACTGGCCCTGAGCGAGTCGAGCGACTCTGAGCCCAACCAAGCAGCTTATCACGTTAGTTTCGGCTGTGACGTGTTGTACGCTAACCGCGTCGACCATTGCTGGCATGGCCGGCAGATAAAAGTCCATGTGGCGAATCTCATCAAAAGTTTGAGAACTGCCAGCAGGTAACTGCTCCAATAAAGTTGTGCTGTCTTGACTGATACAGGAGGGCACATAAACGATTTGCAGGGCAAAAGGTGGTGAGTGGGCCGATGAACCAGGAGGCTGTAAACGCATTCCCAGGCTTAGAACCTCAGGACTAAGGCGCATCGCTGGAAGAGGTCGACCGCCAACGGTTGCAGATCCCTTGTCCAGGCGGTATTCGACTACCAATTGCTTGTGAGCGAAGCTGTGCGGCAAGGAGGTGCCACCACTTTATTTGGCCGCCGGCGCAGCTAGGGCGTACTGCCAGAGTGTGGTTCTCGTGAGTTGGCCATCGCGGTGGGATGAAGAAAATGTAGAATCCCACTCATTATTCTATTAAGTGGAGTATCCGATGAGCTTTATGGTCACGCGCAGGCGGTTGATCAAGGCGGGGGTAGGTTGTTCGGTTGCAATAGCTGCACCGGCTTGGGCTTCCAGCTCGCTGCAGCATGAGTTTTCGGCGTTGGAGCGCTCATTGGATGTCACGCTCGGGTTGTGGGCACATGATACGGGTACAGGAAAGACCCTGTCTTATCGCGCCGAAGAACGATTTGCTTTCTGCAGCACTTTCAAGGTCGTGCTGGCGGCTGCGATTCTCGCTAAGAGTTCTGCTGACAAAGGACTACTCGAACGAAAAATCTCCTACAGCGAAGACGATTTGGTCACCTACTCGCCGGTGACAGAGAGGCACTTGGCCAATGGTATGACGGTGTCTGAACTGTGTGCTGCGACCCTGCAATACAGCGATAACACCGCTGGAAATCTCTTGTTGGAGCAGATTGGGGGGCCAGCCGGATTAACGGACTTTGCTCGTCATGTCGGCGACGCGTCTTTTCGCTTGGACCGTACTGAGCCTGAACTGAACACTGCGCTACCAGATGACCCGCGGGACACTACCACCCCATTGGCAATGGGCGTGACGCTGCAAAAGTTGCTGCTTGGGAACAGCCTGCCAGAGGGAGCAAGACGACAGCTACAGGAATGGCTCAAAGGAAATACCACAGGGGATAAGCGCATTCGAGCCGGCGTGCCGCAAGGCTGGGCCGTCGGAGATAAGACTGGGTCGGGTGATTATGGTGTTGCTAATGACGTTGCGGTCATTTGGCCTTCCGGTAAAGCACCGTGGGTGGTAACGATATTCACACGAGGACAGAGAAAGGAGTCACCTTGGAATAATGAGATCATTTCCTCCTCAATGCTAAAAGTCGTTCGATTTTTTGGAGCTTGATTAGCCCCACGGCGCCCATGCGCACAAGTCGTGATGGTTTGACATGACGGTGAGGGCGCCGCTGGCTGAACGGCGAAAGAGAATAGGGTACGAGCGGCGGCTGGCGGCTCCTGTTGATGTATGTTGATAGGGCGTGCTCGGTCAGCAGGAGGTCGGAGCCGGCCCGGTCGAGCACAGTGTTTTTCGAAATTACAGCCCCACGATGCGTCTGGATGCGTGAGGCCCGTCACGGTACTTCCCATCCTGTTTTGAGCGTGCCAAAAGGATGCGTCACCGTCTGTCGGCTAACCTTCATCTTTCCCGGAACATGTTACAAGCGGACCTGCACCGTTTGGACGACTGCTCCATCGTTTCAATCGTCGCTCTTGGGTGATGGTGCGGATAGATATCGGTTAGCTCCTTGGCTAGTCGAGAGCGCGGATCTGCAGTAAGGCGATGACTCGGATGGTCGACGCGGATGCATTGTTTTTTGTCCATGTCCTGGGCCGCCCAGCCCGTAACTGCTGCACAACGGTAAAGACCCCCAAAGGGTCGGTAATGCGATGACGACGCCTACGAACGGCACGGTGCTGGGCAGGAGTATGATGCCGCTGGCAGCGTTGAAAGCTGCGACTTGCGTGCCGCTCATTCTCATGGCCTCCGACCGTAGGTGAAAGTGTATTTACCCGCCAGCTCAATCGGATCCCGCGGCGGTGTGATATTTGGCCAGGTACTCTGGCAGGCCTTAGCGAGCGCGCTGGGTGTCGCGGGCCAGCCGTCCTTCGAAGTGGTGGGGTTGATCAGGTGCACTGCCGATCGTGACACTAAGTCGCGCCGAGTCCCCCAGCGCATTCAACTTGCGGATCATCACCTCGATGTTGGCCTGTTCTGATGGGCAAGCCGCCTGGAGGGTGGGCGTCAATGAAAGGCCTCGGTTGACGCAGATCAGCGCGCCAGTCAGGATTCGACGAGGGGGTGCAAGGAAGAGGGATGGCTTGTTCATGGCTGGACTCTTGCAAGACTGACGGGGGTGTCAGGATGCCGAGATCACCAGCCTATCCGCTCCAAGAAATAATTATCCGGAAACCGTAGATTTTTCTTTTAGGATCGAGGAAACGCTGCATACCATATTCTATGGCAGTCGGCGGGGCGTCATTGGCTCTTTCTTTGCCAGAGCGAATCCGATGATTACAACGAGCCGAATCAAGCCAGAGATCGATGGATGCAAGTCTCATCTATGGGGAATTGCTATGCCGCGTCAGAAGATCAATTCGCCGGCGTTTGAAAGTTGGGTATCGGACTTTCTTGGTACCCCATTTCAAAATGAAGGGTGCTACGACGAAGCAGTGCATACGGCGGAACTGCTGGAGTATCGACGAGAAATAACCTCTTCTGAGCTCCTCGAGATGGTTAGAAGAGCTAACGTGCTGTTGGCCTGTTTGTCCAGCCATGATCAGGATCTCTAACGACAGGTGATCGTTCAGTTGAAAATGAGCTGTCACACTTTGTCCAAGTTTTGTAGTGGCAGTTGATTACGATTCGCTTTTAAAACGAGTCGTAGGAACCTGTCATGCTTGCATCTCATCGTTTCCACCCCCTGGCCGGGGTCGTCAAAGCCGCTCTGATCACCAGCGCTGCCGTCAGTCTCGGCGCCCATGCCCAGACCACTCCTGAGCCGGCGCCGCTGATACTGGATGACGTGGTAGTGACCGCCGCCGGTTTCGAGCAGCGCATCGAAGAGGCGCCGGCCTCGGTCAGCGTGATCGATGGCGAAGCGCTGCGGCGTAAGTCGTACCGCGACCTGGGCGATGCGGTGCGTGATGTGGAGGGCGTGACCGTCAACGGCAGTGCCAACGAGACCGATATCTCCATTCGAGGCATGCCGGCTGACTACACCCTGATCATGGTCGATGGCAAACGCCAGACCGCACGTGAGTCGCGGGTCAACGGCAATAGTGGCTACGAGCAGAGCTTTGTACCGCCGGCGGCGGCCATCGAACGTATCGAAGTGGTGCGCGGGCCGATGTCGTCGCTCTATGGCTCGGACGCCATCGGCGGAGTAATCAACGTGATCACCCGCAAGGTTTCACCCGAGTGGGGCGGCTCCATCGGCTACGACTATTCGGCTCGCCAGCACAGCGACCAGGGCAATGCGCGCCAGAGCCAGTTCTACCTCAGCGGGCCGATCCAGGAAGACTGGCTGGGCTTGCAGGTGTGGGGCCGCTACCTCGACCGCCAGGCCGACGACGATATCGAGCAGACCAACGGCTTCAGCAAGGCCGACCACCGCGATCTCACCGCCCGCCTGGCCTTCACCCCCACGGTGGACCACGACATCCTGCTCGAAGCCGGCGCCACGCGCCTGAAGAACGGCGACGGCATCAGCGCCAACTGGGCCACCCGCGAGCAGGAAAACAACCGTGATCACTGGTCGCTGTCGCACCAGGGGCGCTGGGGCTGGGCCACCTCGGACGTGGCCCTGTCGCAGGAAACCTCCAGCCGCGAGGGCAAGGCCACGCCTGCGCAAACTGACATCTACGGGCGTAAACCAGAGGTGAAGAACACGGTGTTCGACGCCAAGCTGGTGGTGCCCACCGCGCACAACATCAGCACCGTTGGCGTGCAGTGGAACGAGAGTGAGCTGACCGACTGGAACCAGGGCCTGGGTGACCGCGTCGACTATGAGTTCTCGGTGGTGCAGAAGGCCGTGTTCGCCGAAAACGAGTGGTCGGTGACCGACACCTTCGCCCTCACCACCGGCCTGCGCCTGGACCATCATGAGCAGTACGGTACCCACGCCAGCCCGCGGGTGTACGGCGTGTGGCGCGCCAGCGACGAGTGGACGCTCAAGGGCGGTGTGGCGCGTGGCTTCAAGGCCCCGGAGCTGCGCGCGGTGGTCGAGGACTATGCGTACCTGCGGCGCAACCGTTTCGTGATGTTCGGCAATCCCGACCTCAAGCCCGAGACCAGCACCAACTATGAAGTGTCGGCGCTGTGGTCCAACCGCGACGACCTGTCGGGTGGCGTCACGCTGTTCTACAACGACTTCAAGGACAAGCTTTCCACCGTAACCACCACCGAGCGCTGGAACGGCTACACCGTGATGGACCGCGTCAACGTCGACCAGGCGGTGATCAAGGGCGTGGAGCTGAACGGCCAGTGGGACATCAGCCCGAGCGTGCTGCTCAAGGCCAACTACACCTTCACCGACTCCGAGCAGAAGACCGGCGCCAATGCCGGTGCGCCGTTGGCGCTGACGCCCAGGCAGAAAGCCAACGTGCGCAGCGAATGGACCCTCAACGACCGCGCCCAGGCCTGGGCGTCGCTGAGCTACTACGGCGAGGAGACCGGCAACACCGTCACCGACGAGCAACCGGCGCCGGGTTACACCACCGCCGATGTTGGCGGCTCGTATGACCTGACCGAATCGCTGACCCTCAATGCCTCGCTTAACAACCTCACCGACAAGCGCCTGGACGATGAAACCTATGGCACGGTGAACTATGGCCGCACCCTGTGGATGGGCGCAACGCTCAACTTCTGAGTACAGCGCCGGGCAACCGCACCACTGCGCACAACCCGGCCGGTGGACGGTTTTCCAGCAGCAGTTCGCCGCCGTGGGCCTGGATGCACGCCCGTGCAATCGCCAGGCCCAGCCCCAGCCCGTCGCCACTGGGCGTCAGTTGCACGAACGGCTCGAACACCTTGCTCAGCCAAGCCTCGGGTATGCCCTGGCCGTGATCGAGAATTTCCAGGCGCAGCATTGTGTCCTCTTCTTGATGCAGGGTCAGCGTGGCATCACCGGCATGGTGCAGGGCGTTGTCGATTAGGTTGGTGAGGGCGCGCTTGATCGCCAGTGGGCGACACGTCAGTTGCACCTGCAATGCACCGGCCCAGCTCACGGGTTGGCTCATCAGGCGGTAGCGTCGTGCAAGGTCATCGAGCAGGGCGTTGAACGAAACGGTTTGAGTCGCCTCCTGCTGCGCATCCCCGCGCACGAAATTAAGCGTCTCGCGCACCATGGCATTCAGCTCGCCGAGGCTTTCGAGCATGTCGTCGCGGGCTGGGCCGGGCTCCAGCAGCTCCACCTGCAGGCGCAGTTCGGTGATCGGTGTGTTGAGATCGTGGCTGACGGCGGCGAGCATGCGCGTACGGCCCTCTACATGGCGGGCGATATTGGCCTGCATGGTGTTGAAGGCGGTGGTCAGGTCGCGAGCTTCCTGCGGGCCCACGAGCGGCAGCGGGGCGATCCATTCGCCGCGACTGACGCGTTCGGTGGCCTGGGCCAGGCTCTTGATCGGGTGAACGACACGGGCGATGAAAAACAGCACGATCAACAGCACTGGTACCGTGCTCACCGGCACGCTGTAGGCCAGCACACGGCCCCACTCGTAGGCGCCGGAAGGGTGTTGCAAGGCATTCAGGTACTGGCCGTTGGGCAGCGCGATGCTGGTCCGCAGGCGTAGCGGCGCCCAACCGGCGGTGCTGAATACATGGGTGCGGGCGTCGGCACCGCCGATGCGTTCCAATTGCATGCCAATCGGCACCTCGGCGGGCAGTTGCAGGCGTTGGCGCAGAGCGGTAGCCAGTCGCTGTTCTTCCGGGCGTAGGGCGAAGGGCTCTACATCGGCCTTAGGGGCGGTCCAGAAACGGGTTTCGTCGGTGCTCATGGCGCTGAGGAAGTGTTCGCTCTCGGCGGCGCTGAGATCCAGCGCCGCGTGGTGCGCGTTTACCAGGCGCTCGAGGCTATAGCTGCGCGACAGCGGGTGGATTAGGCTGCCGGTGCGTTGCAAAAACAGCATGGCGATGGTGTTGGACGCGAGCAGCGCCAGCAACAGCAGCAGACCAAGCTGGTGCACCAAGCGGCGCGGCCAGGGCAGGCTCTTCATGCCGAGGTCACTTCGGTGGCGAGCATGTAGCCGCCGCCCCAGATGGTGCGCAGTAGCTCGGGAGCGCTTGGGTCATGGCCCAGCTTTCGACGCAGGCGGCTGACCTGGCGGTCGATGGCGCGGTCGCTGACGTCGGTGTCGGCGGATGTCAGATCGATCAGACGTTCGCGTGGGAGCAGGGTGTTGGGGTGGTTCAGCAGCACTTGCAGCAGCTTACTTTCGACGGTGCTGAGCTGGATTGGTGCTGCACCTTCACGGGTGAGTAGAGCAGTGTTGGTTCTGAAATGCCACCCGGAAAAGCGGTATTCACGCGGCGGTGTGACGGTGGGTGCGCTAGGTTGGTGGGCACCGTGGCGGCGCAGCACGCTGTTCAGCCGGGCCATCAGCTCGCGGGGTTCGAAGGGCTTGGTGACATAGTCGTCGGCGCCCAGGTCCAGGCCACGGATGCGGTCGGCGGTGGTGTCACGCGCGGTGAGCAGGATGACCGGCATGTTATGGCGTCGGTGCAACTGATGGCAAAGGTCGAAGCCGTCGCCGTCGGGCAGCAGCACGTCGAGCACGATGATGTCGAAGGCTTGTTGCTTGAGGAGAGTCCACATGCCGCCCGCATCTTCGGCTGTGCGCACGTCGAAGATGTGCCGGCGCAGGTAGATGGCCAGGGGTTCGCGGATTTTGCGGTGGTCGTCGACAATGAGTACGCGGGGTGCTGGGGTCGGGGGGGCGAGATCCATCTGATACGTGCTCAGAGCAAAAATGTTTGGTCAGTGAATATTACATTGAATGGTTATCAAATGCGTATGTGCTCGCGCCGTTGAATGGTCGCCAATTGTGAGCCAACGTCGGTATTTATTCGGCTGCTGCCCAGAGGGGCAGTAAGTCTCATATATCGCTCAAAATGAGCGCGAAGGCCTGCCCTTAGGTAGCGCGACCACGCGGGTTGGCTCAATCATCGACACACCTACCAACTGCACCTAGTCATGCGAGCTCGAGGTGAATGCTGTTGTGCCGCTGACTGAGTTGTTCGCACTTCTCGCCGGGGTGTTGTGGTAGATCTGCACCTTGGGCAGCTGGCTAGTCAGTTCCCCGGAGGTGGCAGCCTCACGGTCACACAACATGAACAGGTTGGTGAAGTTACCGATCATTTGGCCGGCCTTGGCTACCGAGCCAATCTTCGCCTTCGATGTCGCTCATTCTTGGGGTAGGTGGTGACCTGTATGCTGGCGCCATCGGCTTGTTCACCATCGGCTGAACTCGTCGCCCATCAGTTCGTTGAATTCGTCAGCGTAGAAATTGATACGGACCTTGCCGCGAGCTACAGGCACGGTGCGTGCGGCGTTCTTCCCGAGCCTCTCCGTTCGGCAGCGCCAGTACCGATCAATCCGATCTGTTCAGTTAGGATCAGCGGCTAAGGTCCTTCTCGCCGCGGTTCACGCTGCCGATCTTGGGCGGTGGGCGCAATCGCGACTTGGCGCAGGTACGTGGGGGCGTAGGTTTGGAGCTTGATCAGCTTTGCCTCGGCATGATGCTCTTTAGGCACAACAACGAAAACATTCTCTCTTTTGCGCGCTCCAGAACCTGGAGGAATAGGTTATGCACGAGATTGCGTGCTAGAGGTGTTTCACCGAACCATCGACGGATGTAATCCCCAAGTGCGTCGTAATGACGCACCAATGGGAGGGGGCGACGAGCACATCCCGAATTCAGGCACCCAGGATGATGGTGTTCACTCGAAGCAGACGCGATCCCTCTCTCGCTAGGATCCCTATCCGCCATCGAAGCTCTTGTTATCCTCATTCAGCATTATCAATGCGCGGTTTTATTATTCAAACCCGAAGGGGCTGTAGCTCAACGTTCAGCGAGTTGGCCATTATCACATAATACAATTGGTTGAGACCGCTTCGTTGAAATCGGTGTGAGCTACCTCATGCCGCATCCGGCTACCGATTTTAAGCTAAACCTACTCTCCTGTGGAAAGTGGCGGATCAAAGGAAGGCCTTCATTTATAAAGCGACTTCGGATGCAATTCTTCCAAACTATTCAGAACGTCGCAAGCCGCGCGCCAGTGTTCGATGGTCATCAACCAGCCCGAACCAATATCTCGAACTTCCGGTACTTGTAGGTCACTGGGCTGGTTTGATGCAAGCCGAGCGCAGCGTATGCTGGTGTTGCGGATTGCCGCCGCAAAGCCCTCCGGCACCGGAGCCGCCTGTGTACGCATTGCGTCCGCGAACGCCTCGCCGAATAGCAGTGATGAGGCATACAGCCGAATGGCCCCTCGGTCGTAGCGCGACGCGATGTCGGTGACCGCGCGCGCGGCAAACCGTCCACGCAATGACCAGCGAGCTTGGAAGCGCGCCGCATCGATCCCAGCACTGAGAGCTATCAAGCTTTCGTGCGCGGATGAGAAGCGCTTGAGTGCCACCGCTGCTCTATGGGCGTCGTTCTTCTCCAGCGCATCTGCGCAAGCTTCGAAGGCGTCTTCCAGGCGCCGCAGCAGATCGTCGGCCGCCGCATCGATCTGTCGGACCGGGTCCGGCGTTAACAGTACCTGGCTGAAGAGCAGGCCTACCCCTACGCCCACTGCTACGTCCTCTAGCCTTGCTAGACCGGCACTGTGTGGACCGAACGCCAGTACCAGCACTGCGGATACCCCTGATTGGATTGCAACCACAGCGGCCTGACCAAATGCAGCGGCAATAAGAATAGAGAGAAACGTGGCCAATCCGAGGCGTAGCAACGACAAACCTTCGGGTACGAGTAGGCCTTCCGGTAGCACGATTATGGCGACTTCGCCAACCAAAATACCCGTTGCAACGCCAAGCATCAGCCCCACTGCCTGCCGACCATGGCTTGGTAGGCCAGGCGCCAGGCAGACGATGGCGGTCACGACCGCAAAAACCGGATGAGGATGACCGAGCAGCCACGCGGCCAACATCCAAGACATGCAGGCCGCGACTGCGCAAGCAGCGGCATCGTGCCAGTCTTTCGAAAGGCGGCTATTCAAGGTCGTCAGGCAGCCAAACATCAAAAAGGGGCCTTTCATTCGGTGGTTCTCGACAGATGAAAGATGAATGGGGCCAGCTGACGTTCTGCATGGCCGACAACACTATGAACAAGCGTGCCGATGGAGGATTTCTGCAAGGCCAAGCCAAAAAGCCTACTCGATATCATTAGCGCCAGCAGATGGAAGCTCACTTCTCGCGGCTAGGCTCTATGAGGAAAGCGAGTTAGGAAGGCTTAGAATTTAAATGTGTTATTTCGCCCACTACTGCCAACAGGAAAGTCCTCAAGTATTTCAATTTTTCTTGGTGGTGACTGGGAGAGCTTACACAGAAAAAGGGGTCGTATTTTTACCGATTTATCAATTGTCTTTTACAGCATCCTCGATTTATTCACCCAGGATCGCCACACTACAATCATAAATATCATCCGCGACGCCCTACGTTTAACATTTTGTCCAAAACTTCTATCTCTCAGCGGGTAAACGCTAGCACTGCTTGTCAGCGTTATATTTGAGGTCCATAGGACGGCTTCTCGTTCGCATCAATCGCCACCAGCGGTCTGTGTCTTAGCCAGGCTACCAGTACTGCCACGGAGCAAATCTAACTCACCAACAGAGCTTACACGACTATGATGGATGGCAACTGTTCCAACGCTGGGAGGCGCTCGTTAAGTAGTGCCGCTCGAGTACTTTTCTCGTTATTTCTACTGTGTGCGGCATTAGGGTTGATCTACGGCGGTTTCAAACTTCTAGTACTGGGTGGGTCCAGTTACTACTTGCTTGCAGGGCTTGGCTACGCCGTACTCGCCGTACTGGTATTCCTGCGCAAGCGCATCAGCATTGTAGTTTCCGTGCTGATATTCCTTGCTACCTGCGCCTGGGCATTTTACGAGGTGGGCCAATTCAGCTACTGGCAGTTGCTGCCTCGCCTGGTCGTTCCAGCCATTATCCTGACCCTGAGTCTGTGGGTCGGGGCTGCGCTATTCAATACGGCGCCGGCCATGCGCCGAGCCGCCAATCGCGCCGGGTTTACCGTGTTCCTGGCCTTGATCGCCACCTTCATCGCCGCCTTCTTCCCGCATGGCGGCATTTCAAATCCGATCGCAGCAGTCAGCCAGCCAAACGCGGATGCAATTTCCACAGCCCCGGAAAACTGGGAGTTCTTCGGGCGCAGTGCCTCGGGGACGCGCTTCGCCCCGTACACCCAAATCACTCCGGAAAACGTCAAGGACCTGCAAGTTGCCTGGACCTACCGGACCGGCCGCAGGACCACGGGTGCAGGGGCGGGTGTCGACGAGAACACGCCCCTGCAAATCGGCAGTGTGCTGTACTCGTGCACCCCGGAAAACCTGATCACGGCGCTTGATGGCGATAGCGGCAAACCGCTCTGGAAGTTCGACCCCCACGCCAAAAGCGCAGAGCATGTAACTTGCCGTGGCGTGGGCTATTACGACATCGACCGCGACGATAGCCTGAGCGCAGAGGCCAAGGCCTCCCATGCCAGCGAACAGCAGTGCCGCCAGCGCATCCTCGTGTCGTCGGTCGATGCCCGGCTGTTTGCCCTGGATGCACACACCGGCGCCCTCTGTCCCAACTTCGGCGAGGCCGGTTACGTTGACCTCAAGAAAGGCATGGGGCCAACGGAAAACAGCAAGCGCTATCACCCGACGTCCCTGCCTGTGGTCATGGGCCACCACACGGTGGTGGGGGGCTGGGTGCGTGACATCGTGGCAGGCGAGCCTTCCGGTGCCGTACGGGCATTCGATGTGCTGACCGGTGCGCTGGTATGGGCCTGGGATGTCGGTGCGCCCGAGGGTACCGACACTACAGCAACTGACCATCAGTTCGCGCTTGAAACACCGAACGTATGGACCATTCCCACCTACGATAAAGAACTGAATCTGGTCTATCTGCCTACCGGCAACGGTCCACCCGACTATTGGGGTGGCGACCGCAACCAGGTGAAAGAAAAGTTCGGCACAGCGATTGTCGCGGTCGATGCATCGACGGGGAAAGCCAAGTGGGTTTACCAGACCGTCCATCATGACGTCTGGGATTACGACCTGCCGTCGCAACCCGTGCTGTACGAAATGAACAACGCACAGGGGGTGAAGACGCCCGTGCTGATCCAGACCACCAAGACCGGCAATATCTTTGTGCTGGACCGCCGTACCGGCCAGCCCGTCACTGAAGTGCAGGAGAGCCCTGTTCCCACTTCACCGGCTGCAGAAGGCGAGCACCTGTCGCCAACCCAACCGTTCTCGACGGGCATGCCGGTGATTGGTGCTGATCCGTTAACCGAACAGTCTATGTGGGGCGTGTCCACGTTCGACCAACTCTACTGCCGGATCATGTTCAAGGACTCGGTGTACGTCGGCCCGTTCACACCGCCCACTGAAAAGCCGTACATCGAATGGCCCGGGCTGTTGGGCGGCATGAACTGGGGTGGCATTTCGATTGATGAAAGCACCGGCATGATGTTCGTCAATGACATGCGCATGCCGCTGCGCATGTCGTTGGTAACCAAGGAAAACACGCGCAAGTACAAAGTGTCGACCGATGAGGTTCCGGGCTTCATGGGCACTATCCGCCCACAGGTCGCGGGCATCTATGGCGGCGTGAAAATCGACATCCTCCAGTCCCCGCTGGGCGTGCCTTGCAATACGCCGCCGTTTGGCAGCATGAGTGCCATTGACCTCAACACCCAGAAGCTGGTGTGGCAGGTGCCACTGGGCACTGTTCAGGATACTGGCCCACTGGGGATCAAGACGCACATGCAGATCCCGCTGGGCATGCCGACACTTGGCGGCCCAACTTCGACCGCATCGGGCCTTGTGTTCTTTGCTGGCACCCAGGATTACTACCTGCGCGCCCTCGATTCGGCCACCGGCAAGGAAGTGTGGAAGGCCCGCTTGCCAGTAGGTGCCGTAGCAGCCCCGCTGATCTACAAGTCGCCCAAGACCGGCAAGCAGTATGTGGTGATCTCCGCGGGCGGCATGAGCCACTCGCCAGATGTGGGCGATTACATCATCGCCTATGCGCTGCCTGACAGCATCAAGCCGTAACGGATCGTTGCTGCATGACGACAAATCCCCGCTCGCGGGGATTTTTTTTCCCGCCAGTGACCCATCACGCAAATGCCTGAATTGCTCAACCATTTCTCAAGCAAGGGAGCCCGCCCAACATGTCATTACCCTTCCGCGCCGTGCTGATCAGCAGCCTGTGCAGCGGTTTGTCTCTTTGCCTTCTGCCTCTGTCCTGCGCACTGGCCGATACTGCCAACCTGATGACCCAACCTACACTGACCGGCAACTGGGGCGGGCAGCGCCAGAAGCTGGCAGACCAGGGCATAAAGCTGACGGGCGACTACACCTCGGAAACCCTTTCCAACCTGCATGGAGGTATCAAGCGCGGCACCCGCTATGCACAACAGATACGTCTGGGCGCTCAGTTCGACTTGAGCAAACTGCTCGACATCCCAGATGTCGGACGCGTGCAAGTGCTTATCAACGATCGTCGCGGCCATAGCGCCACGGAAGACCTGATTGGCAATCGCATGTCCGCGCAAGAAATCTACGGGGGCGAATACACCCGGCTGACCGAACTGAGTTACCAGCGCAATCTGTTTTCGCCAGACCTATCCGCCAAAGTCGGTTACATGGTCATGGGTACCGAGTTCGGCGCCATGCCGATCCTGGCCAACTTTGCCAGTGCCGGTTTTTGTGCACACCCGCTGACCATGTCCAGCGGGAGTGGCTGGGGCAACTACCCGACAGCACATTGGGGGGGCGAGTTGCGGTATGACGTAAACCCGTCGCTAACGCTGCAAACGGCACTGTTCCAGGTGAACCCGGACTACAACGCTCGCGTCTCCAAAGCGTTCGCCATGCCCAGCAACGGTACCACGGGCGCGATCCTGCCGCTGGAGGCGATTTTCAATAACCGTGCATTACTCGATGGCCAGTACAAAGTTGGCTGGTACTACGACACGTCCGACTATCCCAAGATTGGCGACACTGGCAAAAGCAGCAGCCGCACCGGCGCTTACCTGCTGGTCGACCAAGCAATCTGGCGTGATGAGCAGGACCCGGCGAGCGTCTTGAGGTTGTTCGGGCAAGCAGCCACCAGTAATGCCGCGACCTCGCCAATGCGCCGCTGGTACTCGCTGGGCGTGGTCAAACAGAAGCCGTTTGCCAACCGCCCGCATGACTCCATTTCGTTCGGCTATGGCCGCGCCGTCATCAACTCGCGCACGCGCGATGTGCAGGAGGCCGCTGCGGCCAGCGCAGAGCAATCTGCCGTAATTAGTAGCCTGAATAGCGGTGAGCAAGTGCTGGAGTTAAACTACGGTGCGCAAGTGACGCCCTGGCTACTACTTCGCCCCGACTTGCAATATTACATCGAGCCTGGGGCTTTCTTTGGTGAACAAAGAAGCAACGCGCTAGTGGCTGGATTGCAGGTAAAGATGACGTTCTAATTGTCTCCTTTCCGATCATCATCTATTTTTTGACAGCATTTTTTCCATTGTCCCGCAGGAAACAAGTCAGAGGCCTAACGTTAGACGATAGATGGTATGAGCACCTGGCCTACACTCTCTGGTATTTGCCCTCGGCGTTAGAAAATGCACCAGACATGATCAAGGATCTTTAGAGTGCGACTGAGCCTGCAAGAGGACTTCGGACTAAAGCATGAGAATCCATAAAGTATCGGGCGCGCTCTGTTGACTGAAACGATAACGTTATTTTCTGGGGTGGCGGTGGCTCGAATAAACGGTTAACAGGCATGCGGTCGCTTCGTGCTCATCAAATATACATACCGTTTTTTAAGGCACTCACGTCTACGTGTCCAATATACTGTTTCCGCTAAATTGCTCGCCCATCAACTTTAAAAATGCTGATGCCGCTCGAGTCGGATTTAGTTCCTTTGAAGCAGCGATCACTACCTGTTGTGGCGCTACGCCTGTTTCCAATGGTCGGCAGAGAATTCTCCGGCCATCATAGCTGAGGTCGCCTGCAGGACGCGTAACCAGGATGGACACGCCGTGACCGTGAGCGACCAATGAGCGAACCATTTCCACGGAGCGAAGTTCCATTACAACATCCGGAACGACATTTGCTGTACGAAACAGCGAAAGAAAGTATTCGCGGCTGTGAGGGAGATCCAGCAGGATATAGGGCTCCCCGCTCAGGTCTTGAATGCTCAGGTTGACTTTCGTGGCCAAGGGGTGATTTTCAGGCATAAGCACGTAGGGCACCTGCATGCCAATCGAATGCAGGTTGACCTTGCGTGCCAGGTTCATGTCATAGATGAGCGCCAAATCCAACGTCCCTCGCTCTACCTTCTCCACCAGCTCCTCGGTATCGCCCTCGAATATTGCGATACGTACACCGGGATACCGCTTAGTGAACCGTTCGACCATGGCGGGCATGTGTCGCGCCCCCAGTGTGGCGAAACAGCCCAGAGACAGCGTACCTATCACGTCGTCAGTGGATGCCGATCCCAGATGTAGAGCGCTTTCTAGCAACTGGCGCGCCTGATGGTAGCGCCGTAATCCGGCACTACTCAGCTCTATGCCCTTGCCAGGCAGGCGCACAAACAGTCGTTCTTTCCACAGGTCCTCAAGCTCAGCGATGGCGTGGGAGATGGAAGGCTGCGACACATTCAGGCGCTTGGCTGCGCTCAGCGTGGTCCGGCATTCGGCCGCCGCTACGAAGTACTCGATTTGCCGCAGGCTGAAGTGAATCATTTTTTTGAATTCGCCCTATCAAAACTGAATATTTTTAATCATATACCTCGACCGGTACGCTCTGTCCATCCGGCCTGCCAGCCAATGTCTCTGGAATCACAACAACACATACCAATGACTTTGAGGGTTTGTCCCATGGCAATTTCAGGTGCACCTGCGGCGCGCAGACCACTGATTGAGACACGTTCAATTGATTTCATTCCAGAAGGAGAGCGGCACGGACACGCGTTCGGCCAATTCACCTTGTGGTTAGGGGTCAACTTGAATATCACGGCTATTGTGACCGGGGCCCTGGCGGTAGTGCTGGGCGGGGACGTGTTCTGGTCGTTGATTGGACTGCTGATCGGTCAAATACTCGGCAGTATTGTTATGGGGTTACAGGCTGCACAAGGGCCATCTGTAGGCTTACCTCAAATGATTCGTAGTCGTGTGCAGTTTGGAGTGTATGGAGCAATCATTCCGCTGATATTGGTCAGTTTTCTATACGTTGGCTTTTCAGCGAGTGGCACGTTACTCGCGGGGCAAGCGCTGGCTAAGGTGCTCAGCGTTGCAGACTGGGCGGGGATCATCCTGTTCGGGGCAGTCACTTTAATGCTTGCTATGCTGGGTTATCGCACTATTCACTCGATCGCGAAGGTCGCCAGTGTGGTGGGCGTGTTGGCCTTCATCTACATGTTCGGCGCGTTATTGGCGCAGCATGACATCTCCACGTTACTGGCCAACCGGAATTTCGTGCCAACACAGTTTGTTTTTTCAATTTCTTTGGCAGCAGCGTGGCAGATTTCTTACGGCCCCTATGTCGCAGACTATTCCCGCTATTTGCCTAGCAATACCTCAAAGGTAAAAGTCTTCTTTGCGGCAGCGATGGGGACGGTGATCGGATCTCAGGCTGCCATGACGTTTGGTGTCTTCGCTGCTGCGTTGGCGGGCGCTGCTTTCTCAGGACGCGAAGTTGAGTTCGTGGTAAGCCTTGGCTCCACGGGTGTGATGGCCGCTGTGCTGTATTTCGTGGTTGGCTTCGGAAAGATCACGATGATGACGCTGAATGCCTACAGTAGTTACATGTGCAGTGCGACCATGGTCAGTGGCTTTTGTGCAGCGCGTACGGTGACGCTGGAACACCGTTTTATCTATGTCCTCGGTATGGTGGCTGTGGCCGTACTGATTGCCTTGGCTGGGTCTCACAGCTTCATTCATTCTTTCTCTTCATTCTTGATTTTTCTGCTGGCATTCATCACCCCCTGGAGTGCGATTTGTTTGGCCGACTGGTTTTTTGGAAACGGCTCACGCTACGACATAGCTGCGCTCAATGACCCTGCCGGCTGTTATGGACGTTGGAATGTCCCAGTCATAGCGCTCTACTGCACAGGTGTACTTATAGAGCTGCCTTTTATCTCAAGTAGTTTCTACACCGGTCCTGTCGCCGCTTTGTTAGGTGGCGCCGATATCTCATGGGGTGTCGGTTTGCTCGGCACCAGCGCGCTGTACTACCTGATGAGTCGCTACCGCAGTCGCGTCCAAGTTAGAAGTTATTGTGCAAAGTAATAATTCTGAGTGTACGTAATCAAGATTTTTGGTCGTTAGGCCTTTCAAGGACATGCTTCTCATGACAATCGATAACATCCCCGCTGTTCGCGAAGACGCGCTTAGCAATCCCTATGCGATGCTGTTGGACTGCGCTGTCCGTTGGCCTGATAGAGAAGCTTTGGTATTCGATGAGGGCGCGCAGCGGTTAAGTTTCGGCCAGTGGCTAAGCCAGGTTCAACGGCTGGGCGCCGGGTTGCGCCAGCTTGGTGTTAAACCTGGGGATCCCGTGGCTTTGCTGGCTGAAAACCGTATTGAATGGCCGATCGCGCAATTGGCGATTGCGGCGATCGGCGCAGTACTCGTGCCTATCAACACGCATTCTCGAGAGGAGGATCTTTGGTACGTACTCGATCATAGCCAGGCGGTCGCGATCCTGCTGTCGGAGCGCTTCCGCTCCAACGAGTACCTCTCCATGCTTGAGAAAATGCAGGGACAGCTGCCGCGATTACAGCATGTACTCTGTTTTGAGCATTCGGGCTACGCTGCGCTCCTGGCCCAGCCCCCACAGCAACAGTTCCAGCCTTGGTCGTGGTCACCACGTGCACTGGCCAGCATTCAGTACACTTCCGGGACAACGGGCCGCCCCAAAGGGGCTGAGTTGTGTTTCGAAGGCATGCTCATGAACGCACAAGGGACTGTCGAGCGTCTAGGTGTGACGGCGGATGATCGATGGACCTCAATAATCCCCCTGTTTCATTGTGCGGGTTGCATCATGAATATTCTCGCTGCCTTGAGTGTTGGTGCGACTTACGTCGGTATACGCGCCTTCGAAGCAGGCGCCATGATTCGGCTGGTTGAACAGGAGCGCTGTACGATCCTAACCGGCGTGCCGACCTCCTATTTGGCCATGCTCGAACACCCAGCGCGGGCGCTCCATGATCTGTCCTCTCTGCGAGCAGGAACCTGCGGTGGCGCGGATTGCGACCCGCACCTGCTCGAGCGCTGTGCGAGCGCTTTCCCCATCCCGGGTTTAGTCCAGGTGTATGGGCAGACGGAAGCAAGTACGTTGATTGCGTTAGATACCTGCACCAGTGACGACCGCTTCGTGACGGCTGGCCTACCCATAACCGGTATGCAGGTGCGTGTGTGTGAGCCGGATAGCGGCATACCGTTGGAGCAGGGAGAGACCGGCCAACTACAGGTGCGAGGCCCTATGGTGATGCTCGGTTACCATCGCGATGCTGTTGAAACAGCACGTTGCCTGAATGACGAGGGCTGGATGCAAACTGGAGACTTGGGGCGGTTGCGGGAAGACGGGCGGGTGGAGTTAGTGGGCGGGCGGTTGCGTGACATGATCATTCGCGGAGGAGAAAACGTTTACCCTGTAGAAGTTGAGAACTTGCTGAGAGCTCATCCTGCAGTCATTGAAGTGGCCGTTTTTGCTTTGCCAGATCCCTATTACGGTGAGGTCGTTGCTGCTGCTGTGGAGTTGACGGAGGAGCTCACCAAGGCCGAGGTCAAGCAGGTTTGTGCGGGCAAGATTGCTGGATTCAAGCATCCCTCCAGATTATTCAAAGTGCAACAGTGGCCGATGACCTCAAGCGGAAAAATCATCAAGCGCGCGTTGCAGGCGTCGGTGCTGGCTGAGCAATTGCAGGAGTTGGCATGAGCGACGTATTCGTTCCGGGGCATCGTCACCTTTGTGTTTTTATCCCCACGACACAGGATACGGCCGCCGCCATTGGCAACACTGGGGTGCAAGTGGTATCGACACCTGCATTGATCGCCCTGCTGGAAGAGACTGCCGGTAGCGGTGCCCAGGCGTCCAGCGCACCTGGTTGGGGCACCGTCGGTAGCCGTGTCGATATTGCTCATCTGCGCCCGGCTTGGCCAGGCATTGAGGTCCACTGCGAAGCGGTGCTTGAGTCGTCTCATGAGCGAACATTGCGCTTTGCTGTGCAGGCTTCCCAGCAGGGGCAAGTGGTGATGAGAGGGCATCATGAAAGGGTGCGTGTCGAATTGAATCGTTTCCAACCGCCTGCACCAGAAGCTCATTTGGTTGGCGAGCTCGACTTTTTCTTCGACTTTCACAGCCCATGGTGCTACTTGGCGATACCACGACTGCGGGAGATATGTGCAGCCCATGGGTATTTGATCCGTTGGCGGCCTATGCATTTGGCTAACCTTATTGACCGCATCCAGGGACGCAGGCCATTGGAGGCGTCAGAAGCATTCGTGAGTTGGTTTAAGCAGGACATGCAGGACTGGGCACGGTTGAGGCGATTGACCGTTCGATACCATCCAGCCTTTCCGCTACGTCCGGCGCGTGCGCTACGAGCGAGTCTCTACGCAGTGGAGCAGGGGCTGGGAGCGGAATTCATCTCTCGTGTGATGCAGGCTTACTGGAGTGATAGTCAGGATATAAGTGACCTTGAAGTCATTGGGGATCTGGCTGCCGCTGTAGGGCTGAGCCGAGAAGGGGCTATTCAGGCTGCGGGGGATGAGCGTTTCAAGCGGGCGTTAGAAGACACTACGTCCGAAGCAATTGAACAGGGGGTATTTGGAGCGCCCACCATGGTCGTGCACGACAAATTATTCTGGGGAAATGATCGGTTGGAGATGTTGAATGGTTTTTTGGCAGCCACCCCTCCCGCTTTGCAGGCCACGTCAGATTGCTGACTAGGTTTGTGACTGCACTTACTCTCTATTCTTTGTGAGTAGCTGATGGTGACTTTCGGCGAGGGAGTGAAAGTCGCGCATCTCCCGTGATCGCTCTCGGCGTTGACTGGGCGCGCTACGTATTGAGCGTGATCCGGGCTCGAAACGTGCCGGCGACACCCTGGTGCAAGCGTATTACCAGTCGGTGTTGTTCAGCGACAAAGTGGTCTTGCTGACGGGCATTACACTGGCGGTTGTGGTGTCGATCTCGGCTTTCTCACTCATCAAGTTCCTGGCCGACATGGGTATTTTGTTGGCGTGCATGTTCCTGGTGAAAATGCTCGGCGCATTGATCCTGCTTTTTGCTGCTGCTGCAGAAGGTCTTGGCAAAAAAGCCTGAGGCGACGCTGACCACGGAGTTAGTCCAGCAGCGCTCAAGCGTTTGACAACGTGGCACGCCGCGGCAATGCGCCGGGAGTTCCGCAGCGTTGTCGCATTGGGATCGATTCGGCAGTCAATAGGCTGGCTATGACCGGAACCAGTGGATTCACCAGATCTAGTCTTTGTCGCAGAGTCTTAACGACAGCAGGGAGGAGCGTTCCGCAAATGATATGGTATGGCTAGCCTTATTCCACCGTACCCCAGAGACCGATAAGCGTTTGGCTAGTGCCATGATGCTCTCATTCGCTACAAGCTGTGTGAGCTCGCCATAACATGCCCCCGCGCGCATGAGAGAGATTTTCCATGCCTGTATTTCAGACATGTGGGGCTGAGACACACGAATTACCTCTTTGTGCCCTGAGCGGACGAAATGGATCTCATACTGGCTATCCATGCATGCGTCCTTCACCATTCAACCAATTCCTACGTTCCGACGTTACAGATCAGAGTCGATAGCGGCCATTTGCCTTAATTAATGGCGGATATTGAAATTTTCTATAAGTTGCTGTTCGCGTTGTCAGATGTGACCTCCCAAGCGGGGTAAGTGTCGTGACCAACCGCAAAGACTAGGTCAGCGTGGCTTATTGGCGTTAACGTGTCCTGTGGACGCGCTTGGTAACGGTAGAGTGTGATTCGGTAGATCAGCCGCTAGGGGCTGAGATTCTACAATGTCTTCAGCTAGGTGGGGAACTTATGATCTGTCCTAGCATTACTAGAAACCGGAAAAATACAACGACGTGCCACGTCAAGGAGCTTTAATGTTGTGTTCAAGCGCCAGCGAATATTTTTGAGCCCAGGCTTAAGGGCGGGGACACCAAGCCCCGGGTGTACTTATCTAAAAGCCTGGGCTCCGACGGCGTGCGGAAGGAGCATGACAATCCGTTGTAGCTAGTTTAGATAATCTGTATGTTGGTCCTGTATTTGCGGCCTTTTATGTCCAAGCACATCCCGACTTGCGTGCCTCATTCGACCCAACCTATTGCGGTATTAGAAGCGACATCAGACTCATCCAGCTTCGAAGCAAACATGCTCACAGCCTCAACGGCATCACTCGTTCCAGTGCGGATTTGAAGAATTACGAGGCCGGCCTGATCTGCTAGCGTGACACCTCGCTGCGCTCCATCTTGGGTTGCACTCATACTGGTTACAGCGTCTCTGGTTTCAGAAAGTATCTTGCTGATTAGATCGGCAATTTCGGCTGTTGATCGACTTGTTCGTCCTGCCAGTTGTCGCACCTCATCGGCAACCACGGCAAATCCTCTTCCTTGTTCGCCTGCTCTGGCAGCCTCAATGGCTGCGTTTAGGGCAAGTAAATTGGTTTGATCGGCGATGCCTCGGATGGTGTTGACGATGGCAGTGATTTGTTCAGAGCGATCACCCAATTGTCCTACCAGCCGTGCCGAAGTACCAATGTTCTCTGCAATCAGGCGCATCTCTCTTGCCGTCTGTTGAATAACTTCAGCGCCTTGTCCGGCGACCTTTTCGGTTTCGGTGGAGATATGGTACGCCCGCGATGCGCTGCGTGAATCCTCTTCAAATCGCTCAACTCGTTCGGTGATGTCACTGGCAAACTTTACGATTTTTCCCAATTTTCCATCGGCGTCGTAGACAGGGTTGTAGGTCGCTTCCAGCCAGACAACCCTGCCGTGTTTACCGATGCGCTTGAACTGGCCGCTGAAAAATTCACCTGTATTCAAACGACGCCAGAATTCGCCATACTCGTTGCTGTTAACTAAACTGGGCTCACAAAACAATCGGTGGTGTGTGCCCTTCAGCTCCTTGGCGGTGTAACCCATTGTATTAAGGAAATTGTCGTTTGCAGTCAGAACATTCCCGTTCAAATCAAACTCAATCACTGACATGGCGCGATCCAGCGCTGCCAGCTTCGCACGTGATTCCGTATCCTTAGTCACCTGTTGGGTAACGTCCAGCGCGTACTTGACCACCTTGAAGACCTCCCCGCGCTCATCCTTCACGGGGTTATAGCTAGCTTCCAGCCAGATACTCCGCCCTTTCCCGCTGAAGCGTTGAAACGTTCCTGACACAAATGTTCCCGCTCGCAGTTGACTCCAAAAATCGTTGTACTCAGCACTGCGCACCAAGGCGGGGGAGCAGAAATCACGGTGCGACATGCTTGACACTTGATCTGCTCGGTAACCCATGGCATTGAGAAAATTGTCGTTGGCTCGCAGAACCTTGCCATCCAGACTGAACTCGACTATCGCCATTGAACGGTCTAAAGCAGCAATCAACCCTTTGTAAGCAGCAACCTCTGATGTCCTGGCTGCCAATTCACGTTTCAGCGCCCGATTGAACATGACATTACTCCAGAATGTAGATTGGCTTACGGTCTGATTTGGCGGTTAGCAATGAAACCTTTATGTGACGTCACCCACCTCACTGCACGGGGTATTCGTTACTCGGTAGGGAAACCTGAATAGACTTCAGTGATTTTGTCGAGGTAGCAGCCAATCGGCATGACTACAATCAATGTATTTAAGCCGCTCTAACAGGTCGAAAAACTCCTGCTCACCGCTGAGTATGCGCGTAAAGGCAGCACACTGACAGACAAGCGAATCCAGCAACAATCGCTGCTCTAATGCAGTGCTGCACTCTATAACGCCCGAAAGAATGAGCGCGTATGCACGCTCCGCATGAATGCTGGGCTTGGTCGCATTTTCGGCATGATCCATACCGGCACCTCCATGGTTGCTTGAGCCACCGTCGAAAGCGAATGGTGGCGACCCGCAGGGGTGAGAAACCGGCAAGAGTCCACCGGCCAGGCGCGAACGCCTGCCCTGCGGACCGCCATAACGCGACCCGCAGACTCTTGATCGGGTTCTCACACCCGGCGCCGATGAGCGGCGCATGGCAAGGATTGCACAAGGCCAATTGCCTGGGCAACTAAAAGCTTGAAATCTCAAGGTTATACTTGGTGATGCAGCCCATCTTTGTCGTTCCAAGTGGTATGTACAGCAGGCAGGGTACTCGCTTGCATTGAATCGTCCGGGAGCTTGTCGAGACTTTCGAATGGCTGGGCTTGGCCACTTGGAATTTTTAAGGAGGGAGAGGGGCGTTAGCAGCTACTCAAAGATATTTTTTGAATGTCGCCGCAGTGATTGCCACCATACATCCAAAAAACGCAGCACATGGCAGCAACACCCAGTTGGGATTGAGCGACCAGGGGAGGGAAAGGTAGATCATCCAGGGGGTGACGATCAGGGGGAGCAGTGCCCGTTTCGCTCGGTGGTAGACGAAGCTGCTCTCACGGCCTGCCCCAAACTTACGCAGATCGCGGCGCATCAATCCGTCGACCGCGCCGGTGATTGCAGCCATTAGGAACAGTGGCATGGCCAGCGTAAGGACGGCCACGCGAACTATAAATGTGAGGACGGTGAATAGGGCTGCCAGCAGATACTCCTGTACCGCAACGTATGCCTGAGCAAGCTCCCCCTTTAGCGACGTCTCGCGGCTGAACAGCTGCAGTTGGGCGTCGGATCGAGCCCATCCAGAGCGAGCCCAGACCCAGTCATTCAGATGCTCAAGAATGTTGGCGATCGCTTGCGCTGGATCTTGTACGAGCAGCGATCGCTTGAAGTGGTCGCTGAGCCAGCCCAGTTCACGGACCCACATCGCATGGCTGTGATGCCAACCTTGCTCTGGCCAGAACCACAGCATACCCACAAGCTCTAGCCCGATGGAAAATAACAGCGAAGCAAACAACAGGCCGAGCATACATAGGCACAACTCGACGATGCCGATGATGAGTCCTGGGCGTCGCGGTGCTGGACGAGGGATGGCTGTGGTGGTGGGCATAGGAACTCCAAATAATCGGCTGTCGGCGCGAGGCTCATGCGGCACGTCTGCGCCCAGGTGGTGGTATCTCGGGATCAAAATCGATCGTAGGCGCACCGCCTGAGCTGCTCCACCAACTCCCCGCATTGGCGTTGTATGACTCGCGCATGCGCGCAGCCAGGGTCTGCAGATCCGCAGGCATCGCATCGTCGCTGGCTGGCTTCGGTAGTGGCATGCGCACCTTCCACAGCTGGCCGCCTTCCTGTAACGAGAACATCTGCCCCTTGGGCAAGGCGATAATGTGCGCCGGTTCGATCAGCGGTACCGCAGTGGTGGTGACCCGGTCCTGCGAGGACGAAGTGAAGTCGGTTCGCGCATCAGGATCTGCGGTGTCCGTCGCCCCGGACACCAGGGTGCGTGTCTGCACGTTGACCTTGGGCAACTGATTGGTCAACAGTTCCGCGGTCGCGGTTTCCCGTACGCGCAGCATCTGCAAGGTGTTGAAGTTGCCGATGACCTGGCCAGCTTTGGCCCGGTTGCCGATCCGTGCCTCGATGTCGCTCAAGGTCTGGGTGTAGGCGGTGACTTGGATACCGGCACCGCCACCCTTGTTGATCAGCGGGATAAACTCGTCGCCCATCAACTCGTTGAACTCGTCGGCGTGCAGGTTGATCGGCACCTTGTCTGCTGCGCTGGAGGAGCCTGGCAAGCCGTGGTCGATGCCGTGCTTGTAGATGTGGCCAGCGACAGAGACCAGGTCGGCGAACATCGAGTTGCCGACGGCGGCAGCCACTTCGGCATCCGACAACGCATCCAGGCCAACGTAGACGATGCCGCGTTTGCGGATGACCTGTAGCCAGTCGAAGATCGGCCGCGGGTCCTCCAGGTCGGAATAGTTCGGTGCCAGCAGCTGCGCGGTCTTGCCGCTGGTGAGCTTTTCCAGCAGCGGCAGCAGCGACGCCACGATCTTGTCGAAGTAGGTGCGGTCGTAACGCACGGCCGAGCGCAGGCCGTCCATGACGGGGTCGAAAATACGCTTGGCGCTCAGGTACTGCTCAATGGCAACGACGCGCTTTTCCCGGCCAACCATGTGCCGCGGAATGTTCTTCTCGTTTAGGCGGCCTTCGATCTGCACGATCGCTTCCCAGGCCTGAGGATCATGGCGGGCGAAGAAGTGTTGGGCGTACTCGATGAACAGTGCATCGATGTTCACCACATGGCGCTGGATCTGCAGGTAGTCCGGACGCCGGCCAAGTTCGATCAGCGCCCGGGCGATGATGTTGACGAAGCGCCAGGCGAACTCGCGGAAGGCCGCCGAATTGCCCTCGCCACTCAGCTGGCCGGCGATCCGGGTGGCCACCTCCGAAATCCGCCCGAAGCGGCCGATGGCGTTGTAGCGTGCGGAGATCTCCGGCCAGCCTAGGTGGAACACATAGAACTCGTGCTCACGGCCGGCGCGACGGGCCTCGACGTACATGCGCTTGAGCAGGTCGGCATCGCCCTTGGGGTCGAAGACGATGACCACTTCCCGGCTCGGTCGATGGATGTCCTGGGTGATATACACCTCGGCTAGGCGCGTCTTGCCCACCCGTGTGGTGCCCAGCACCAGGGTATGGCCGACGCGCTCGCCGAGCGGCAGGCTGGCTTCCTGTTCCTTCGGTTCGACGCCGTGCAGCAATGGCGAGCCACCCACCGGCGGCAGAGGACGTACCGGGTTGAACGGGCTGTCCCAGGCGGTCAGGCGAGGCAGCAGCGACAGCCCCGGCGGTGCCTTCTCCAGCAGCTGTTCCATCCGTCGCGCCCACAGGTGGGCAGCCGACTGGTTGACGTAGTGGGCCAGCGCCGGGTCCTGAGCTTCGAGCAGGCGCTGTGTGTGCAGGCGCGTCCAGCGGAAGCCGCGGCCCATGAACAGGCGCTTGCCGCTCACCGGAATCTGCCGGCTGGTCAGCGAGTAACGCGGCAGGCGGCGGATATTGCGCCGGTAGCGCAGGACGATCCGCGCCTCATTGAGCCGCTTCAGACCGAACGCGGTGTACGCCAGGGCCATGCCAGCCCCCACCTCAGGCGACAGGGCCACGGCCCAGGGCGAGTGCAGGCACAGCGCACCGGCGCCGGCGCAGATGCCCACGGTGTAAAGTTCCACCGCCGGGCGCAGCAGGGATTCCATCGCGTGCTCGGCCATGAGGTGTCCTCACTGTTCCAAGCCGGTGGGCGTGATCAGCACCGGGTAGTGCTCCAGCTCCAACCGCTCGGCGATGTCGTCACCGCTGACCGGCCAGATGTTCAGCTCGGGCGCAGTCATCTGGATGCGGCGCAGCGCCCGCACGTCGTCCACATCAACCGCCAACCCATTAGCGCCCAAGTCTTGTAGCGCCTGGGCGTGCCGCGACAGCCACTCCAGGGAAGTAGTGTCCTGCCCAACCATAAATAGCGGCGTCATGCTGGGAAGGCTCAATGCCCTGGGCGGCACGATTCCGGGCGAGAGGCGAGCGCTGCGCACCGGCAGCACCCAGTTCAGCGTGGTGGGGGCGGGCAGACTGCTGGGCTCAGCGCTCGCGGCAAACGACAGCCAAGGGCAGAGGGCCAGGGCCACCAAGCGCAAGCAGCTCATGGCAGCGACCCTCCTGGTGCAGCCGCGATTGACTGGACGCGTTGCCAATGACGGCTGAATTGCCGGCGATAGCGCGCCGCAGGATCACCACCGGCAGGCCGATGATAGCGGCCGGCAGCGACAACCCAGTCACCGGTGTCGGCATAGTGCGCGCGCAACAGTTCGGCGGTGACCGCGAGGTTGGCGCGGGGATCGAGGGCATCGCAGGCGCTCGGGTAGCGGTCGGGGTGATATCCCAGGTTGGTCTGTCCCAGCCCGACATCGATACGCTTGGGATCGTGGCGACTGAGTGCTTCTCTGAGTGCGGCACACGCCTCGTCGCGTCGAGCAAACCGCAGCGGTGACCCAGCGACATTCAGGGTCCAGGGCCAGGGCATGAGGTGACCGCGCAGCGGCGTGCCACTTTCCTGCAGAGCAATGGCGAACAGCACCGAGGCGGGGATACCGGCACGCGCGGCCGCCATTTGATACGCCGGCGGCGGCAAGGTACCTGCGTGAGCGGCGGTGGCGCCGACCATCGCCAGGGCGAGAATCAGTCGAGGCGCTGCCATTTTCCATCCACCTGCTGGTAGCGGGCTGGCAGGGGCCGGCTGGCACCCAATGCAAACCAGCGGCCGCGGTCATGGTTCAAGGTGACCTGGCCGCCGCTGACTTGGGCGACAGTGATGCCTGCGCCCTGCGCCCATTGGCGCAATCGCGTGTCGTTGCCTTGGCTGCCGACCAGGTACACATCCAGCCGCGCACCGGCCTGTAGCCATCGCTGGAGGCTGCTCACACAGGCTGTGCAGTGCTCTTCCACGAACAGTGCCGTGCGGCTGCGGCTTGAAGGGCCAGCATCATCGCTCATCCCCTGCACGGGCTGCAGCCCCGGAAACAGCCGTGCCCAGGCTGCGGTGTAGGCTTTTTGGTAGGCCAGTTCGCGCTCGGCACGCCTAGCTTCCAGACGGACCTGCAGCTCGGCGTAGCGCTGCCGGTCCTGATCCGAGTTGGCCTCGACACCCAGGGTGGTGAGCGGGTCAAGTTGCGGCGACCAGTAATGGCGGGGACCGGTCTGCAGGCGCTCAAAGGTGGCCCATTCGTCATCTGTCAGGCCCCAGGCCTTGGCTTGGTCAGCTGCAGACGCCTGCCGCACCAGCGGCGACTGCTCGCTGAACTGCACCTGAGCGTCGGCATGCTTGGGGACGCTCGAGCCCTGATCGGAGAACACGTAAGCCGGCAGCAGGATGAGCGCAACAGCGGAATACCTAGTCACGTTCACCTCCTCACGGGATGGGCAGGATGCGATCGCCATGGCCAGGGACGTGGAACACGGCCTGGCCCTCGCGAATCGCCCGCAGTTGCCAGCCGTTCAAGCTGTCACCGGGCTGGAGCAGATGCACGGTGGACAGTGCATGGGCGCCGGCAGGCAACGCGGTCACGAACCTGATGGTGCCGCGCGTCTCGATACCCTGCAGGGTGAAAGGCGGCTGCAGCGCCTTGATTATTGGTTTTTCGCGGATGGAGGCAGATTGGGATGCGGCGGTAGCTTCTGGCACCTTAGGCCCGGTCGACAGCTTCTCAAGTGCCGCTTCTGCCACGCCCATGCGTTGCGCCAGGGCAGTCAGATCGGCTCTGCTCGGTCCTGGCGGTAGCGCTTGCAGGACCCTGACGGAGGTCGCCAGCTCGTCGAGTTGCTGGCCGAGCGTTGTCTGCGCACTGGTGTGCTGGTGCTGGGCGTCTTTCAGGGCCGCGACCTGTGGCGACAGCGTGGACAGCGTGGTGTGCAATTCGCCGATGTCGCGACGCAGTGACGGGCTGGGGTCGTCCGGCGCATTGCGCGCTGCAGTCTGCAGTTCAGCCAGTTGCTGATGCTGGTTGTAGCTTTCAGCCGCGAGGACGGCAGCACCCAGGCACAGCACGCCGATCACCAAGGCCTGAAAATGGTGAACCTTCATGGTGCGGTCTCCAGTGTCGAGAAGGGTGGTTCGGGCGTGGGCAGGCGCAGGGCGTAGCACACGATCCGCTCGACCGGATCAATATCGAGTCGCCAGGCGGGGCCGCCAATGATGGTCAAGGCATCCAACAGCGAGATCGGCCCGAGGTCGTGATGCACGGCCGGCAAGGGGCGGCGGAACAACCGCGTCACGGCAGGGTTGTCGGGACAGAGGGAGTAGCCCGAGTGCTGCAGCACGTGGTGCAGCGCTTCACCGACCGTTGCGTGCAGCGCGGGCACGATCTGGACGTTGATCAGCTGATACAGCGGTTGGCGCTGCTCCAGTGTTGGCTGGGTGCTGGCCAGGGTGTAGCGGTCCTGTCGGACCCAGGCGGGTACCGGGGACATTGGCTTGGCCACTGAGGCCGGGGCGGGTGTGGGTGGTGCAGGGGCGGGCGCCGGTGGCGGCGTGCTGCAGCCCAGCAACGAGAACATCAGTCCGAGCAAGAATAACGTGGGGGTATGCATGACCAGGTCTCGACAAAAGATGCCGACACCATGGCGAAATCCAGAGCGTGCCCCCACTGAAAAACCGAATTTCGCCGACCGGATTATGCTGGCGTGACCATGAAAAAAAGGCGCCCAGGGGGCGCCTTGAGGTCAGTCTTCGGTGAACAGGGGGAGCTCGGGCAGCGAGGTAGCATCGGGGTCAAAGATCAACAGGCGGGTGTCGGCCTCACCGGCCAGCAACAGCAGGCGCCGCAGCACCGGTGGTACATGATCTGCGCGCAGGCGTGCAGTCACTTCCTCGGCGCTGCAGTAGCTGCCGCCCGCGGCGATGTTTTTGAGCCACGGCGTCGAGTACAGCTTGCAGCCCACCGCGTTGTTGCTGCTCAGCTCGAAGCACTCGAAGTAACCCGACGGTGAGCGGCACCAGGCGCACACCTGCAGGAACTGGAACTCATCTGCTGGTAGGTGCGCACTGCTGATTTCCCAGTTGCGGCTGTAGTGCCCGGTGGCGAATGACAGCTGCTCAATCAAGTGCTGTGCAGCTTCTTCGCTGGGGAGATCGCTGACGTGTTGGCGGCGGCCATGGTGCACACCTGTGACCTGATAGAGCACCTGGCTGACGATGCCGTCGGCAGGGCACGGCATACGGACAAACTCGGGCACGCTTTCGCCGTCGGTGATCACCGCGAAGTCATCATCGAACAGGCACGGCTGGAAATTGATGCCGTCATCCGGCAGGTCATGCAGCGCAGGGTGAAGGGATCGGTAGCAGGGCGGGCAATCGTCGGCGTAGCTGATCTGTACCACGCGTTCGTAACTCAGGTCCTGGAAGCCGCGGAGGAATGGATTGCGAAGAGGTGTGGACATGATGGCGCTCCGAAAATGTGAAGGTCACCCCGTACAGGCGGTGACCCTTCAAGTGGTGGGTGTGGTCAGATCCAGCCGTAATCGGCCAACGACAGCGGCGTGCCTTCACCCACGATGATGTGGTCCAGCACACGCACCTCAACCAGGGCCAAGGCCTCGATCAAGCGGTTGGTGAGCACCCGATCAGCGCCGCTTGGTTCCGAGCAGCCGGAGGGATGGTTGTGGCTGAAAATCACCGCAGCAGCGTTGTGCTCGAGTGCTTTGACGACCACCTGGCGCGGGTACACGGAGGCACCGTCGATGCTGCCGGTGAAGAGGATGTCGAAGCTCAGCACGCGGTGCTGCGAGTCCAGGCAGAGCAGCGCAAACACCTCATGGTGATAGGGTGCCAGCTGCAATTTCAGATAGGACGCTGCATCGCACGGTGAGATCAGTTGCTCGCCGCGCTGGAAATAACGTTGATCCAGCAACTCCAGCGCTTCGGTCAGTAGCGCATCCTCGCGGGCACGCTGGGCCAATGCAGGTTTGAGTCGCTCGACCCGGTTGTGGGCAGTGTTCATGGGCAATTCCTCGTGGGAGGCGGAGCGCCCCCTGGGGGAGTGCCCCAGGCTGGTGAGAGAGGTGAGTCACAGACGTGTAAAACGATGACGCGCACCGTGCAGCGGGCTGTGGCAGACCTCGCACGGGTGGGTGGAAAAGGCCTGAATGCCTGCGCCGCTGTGCGGATCGAAATCGGCGCTCAGGGGCAGCAAGGCCTGCAGTTCGATGCGCAAATGGGTGATGCGTTGTTCAACTTCAGCCCCGCTGTAGTAGAGCGACAGCGCGCTGAAGTCGTCGTAGGCAATCGCCTGCAGGCAGTCCTCACAGAGCCAGAAGCTCTCCATGGTGACCTCCGACATAGGTGAGTTACAGACGCTCGCGAGAGCGCCTGTAAGTGGGAGTCAAACTGCCTCAGGCAGACTGACGGGCTGCGGTGGGTTTGCGCGCGGCGGTCGGAGTTCGCTGACCCTGATCGGAGTCACCGTCAGTGTCTGCCTTATCTCCATCCGTCTCCGCGTGCTCAGCTCCCTCAGCAGCGGCGGCAGCGTCGGTGCGGGCGGGCGCACGGTAGCTGAACTGGCCATCGACCTTGATCCACTCGATGAAGATCAGTCGGCCTTTGAGGCTGGCGCCGGGTTGTCCCTTGCGTTCGCCTTTCTCATACAGGAACGGATCGACCCAAAGATCGCCGATGCGAAACGCGATGAGGACCTTGCGTTTCGCGCGGACGTCTTCCAAGTGCTCACGGATCAGCCTATCGGCTTCGCCGCCGGCGACCTTGCAATCGAAGCGGGTGTACTCGACGTCGTCCGAGGCACCGTGCAAGGCAGCGATGTCACAGGCCATGAACGCTTGTCCGCGGCGGACCGGGACTTCGCGAACACGGTTCAGATAACCAATGCCTTGGGTGTGCAGATTGAAGTAGGTGGTGGGGGCGTTATTACTTGCATTAGTCATGGTGGAGCTCCTGTTCAGCAGAAACGCGGACATCCACCGGCCCTGGCGGCTGGTGAGTTCCGCAAGGGAGAGGTGCAAAAACGTGATCGGTGTAGAGGGCGCTCATCACCGACGGATCGGCGACCGTGCGAGCTGCCGAGCGCGAGTCGCACTTGGGGAGAACCACCCGAAGCGGGCGCAGCCTTGAAGGTCCTGGCTACCTGGGTGCTGTCAACGACAGCGGAGTGCAACTCATCTATAAAACGCTGCAAAAGGCGCGTCAACCGGACATTGCAGGCAGTCTGGGCGAGCGGAAGTGGGTGGTTCTCAGTGGATTAATGACGGCGAAAAAATAGCCTGACGGTCATCAGGCTAAGAGGAGAGGGACCACCTTTGACCCGGCGATGTGACACCGGAGTTCGTCGCTAAATCTCCGTTGCCGATCCACCTGGATCAACCGACCCTTGTCGTGGCCTGGGCCGGAACCAACTGGCACGCATCCGCGCACAAAAGGTGCCCAGTATTTCGCCGGCGGGCACCGGGGCTGAGCATCGTCGCCGAAGCGGATGACCCGTACGGCCTAGTGCAAGCTGCATGGGTCATCCGCCTAGAGGACTTGGAACGCTGAGAAGGCCTCCGAAGAGGTGGTGAGGGTGGCTCCGAACTCAATGAGTCTGACCGAACTGCCCGAAGCGAATCGGTCTGGGGTCGCCAAGCGGCGAGGGGCCTGATCACTACACCAGCGCTGCGGGGTGCCGTCAAGTCATGCTTTTTTTGCCCGCTTGGGTTTTGCCACCGGCTTTGTGCCCTTGCATTCCGGATAGCGGATGCAGGACCAGAAGGTGCCGCTACGGCCTTTGCGCTGACGCATGGCGCTGCGGCATACCGGACAATAAGGCCCCTTGCTGGGTGGTGTGCGCAGGGTGAGCGAGGCGTTACTGCGCACCAATCGGGTCAGCCACTCGGCCTGCTTGGCGAGAAAGCTCTCCACGCTCAACTGTCCCGACTCGATGCGGTCTAGTGCCTGTTCCCACAGCGCCGTCAGCACCGCGTCGGCCACTTCCGGCGGCACCGCTTCGATCAGGGTGTGGGCCGCGGCTGAGGCGGCCAGGCTGCGTTTCTTCTTGGACAGGTAACCATGGTCGATCAGGCCCTGGATGATCGCCGCGCGGGTGGCTTCGGTGCCGAGACCGCAGCTGTCTTTGAGCTTCTGCTTGAGTCGCGGATCGTTCACCTGGTTGGCGATAGTCTTCATCGCCTTGACCAGCGTGCCTTCGGTGTAGGCTTTCGGCGGCTGCGTGCGCTGGGCAATGGCAGCGGCGTCAGTCAGCGCCACCGAAACGGACTCGCGGAGTGTGGGCAAGCGCTGCGTCTGTTCGCCGGGCTCATTGCCGTGGGTTTCGTTGATCACCGCTTTCCAGCCGCGGGCTAGGATCTGCTTGCCGCGCGCGAGTAGTGGGTCGGCTTGGCACTGCAGCAGCACCTGGGTCTTCAGGTACTCATGCTCAGGGAGAAACTGCGCGAGGTAACGGGCGCGTATCAGTGCATAGACCGACCGTTCAGATTCGGAAAGCTGCGTCAGGTCGAGCGTGATCGCGGTAGGAATGATGGCGTGGTGCGCGGTGATCTTGCCGTTGTTCCAAGCACGAGAGCGCCGGCAAGGGTCGATCTCTTTAATCGCCTGCCCCAGTGAAGGGCTGGCGGCGACCAGGGCATGGAGGATGCGGGGCATGTCGTCGAACATGGTCTCGGGCAGGTAGCCGCAATCGGTTCGCGGATAAGTCGTGGCTTTGTGGGTTTCGTACAGGGCCTGGGCGATCCCCAAGGTTTCCTGGGCACCAAGCCCGAGTTTGGCCGAGCAGACCTCCTGCAGCGTGCCCAGGTCGAACGGCAGCGGCGGGCTCTCACGGACCTGTTCGACCTCGATACTCTGAACACAGGCCGTCCGTTGTTGGCACAGGCGCAGTGCGGTTTGCTTCGCGGCCGCTTCATCGAGGCAGCGGCCAGCGTCATCGCAGACCGTCGCTGGCGGTTGCCACTGAGCTTTAAAACTGACGCCGTCAGCCTCCAGCTGAGCGTCAACTCTCCAGAAGGGTTGCGGCACAAAGCTCGCAATCGCTCGGTCGCGCTCGACCACCAGGCGCAAGGTGGGGGTCTGTACGCGGCCCACCGGCAACAACCCATCGAAACCGGCACGGCGACCGAGGAGAGTAAACAGTCGGCTCAGGTTGATGCCCACCAACCAATCCGCGCGGGAGCGGGCCAGCGCACAGTGATACAGCGGCAAGGTCTGTTCTCCCGGGAGCAGGCTGGCCAGCGCCCGGCGAATCGAAGCCTCATCCAAGGCGGACAGCCACAGGCGCAGGATCGGCCCTTGGTACTGACAGCGCTCGAGAATCTCCCGTGCGATCATCTCACCCTCACGATCCGCATCGGTGGCGATGACTACTTCGGCACAGGTGCGCAGCAGTTGGCTGATCACCTTCAACTGGGCGGCAACCTTCGGCTTGGCCACCAGCTGCCAGCAGTCGGGAATGATCGGCAGATCGTCCAGCGACCAGCGTTTGTAAGCGCCATAGGCTTCAGGTGGGGCGGTTTCCAATAGGTGTCCAACGCACCAGGTGACGGTGACATTCGGGCCCTGCAGGCAGCCATCGCCCCGCCGGCTGGCCTGCAGCACCCGAGCGATGTCGCGGGCTTGAGATGGTTTCTCGCAAATGAACAAGCGCATACGCAGACCCTCTCGGTGGGTACCGACAGGGTGGGGGAATGGGAAGAGAACGCTAGGGTAAAGCCGAAATCGGCGAGATCAGTTCGCCGGCTGGTGCACACGTTACTTCCATTGAGCGAGATCGCTCGCCAGGATCTTCGGAAATTTCAGGGCGAATTGCTTATCGGGGGGCAGCTTCTTGATGATCTAAGTAATTTGGTGCCCAGGTCCTGAGGGTGGGGACTGATGGTCAGCAGCTCATCGGCCAGGCATCCTTACAGGTCGGCCAACTGCGGCAGTTTCGTCACGGAAAGGTCAACCAGTCCATTCGCCTCATGTGATTGATTACCCACCCCGAGATAAGAATGACTCAGAGAGATGCCCCTTATGAGGCATAGCACCAAAAACAAGCGTATGACCGACCCGTCCGCACTGAGGGATCTTGCACCGATCACACCAGAGTCAAGCAGATAAGCTAGCGATCAAGGCCTACGAGTTGTTCATGCCACCCATCTGGAACCCGACACTCCGCGAGTGCGAGTGGAGTTGATCGCCTGGATTCAGGAGATCCGGCGCACTAGCGGGCACTCCTTGCCCTGGACCAGTGCCTGGCGGAAATGAAGGAGTTGCTGGATAGTGAGCAGCGTGAGAAAGCCCGGCGAAGTTGAACCTGCAGCAAGGCTCAGTGCTGCACGCCGGGGGAGCTGCGCAGCCCCTGCGAAAGCGCGCAGTGACCGATTGTTCCACTGAGTTCCACGGATCAGACGGCCTTGCGCGGGGCCTTCTTGCCACCGCCTTTACCATTGGCGCTGGGTTTATCCTGGGCTTTCTCACGCATGGTTACCGACGCCAAGCGGTGCGGCAGGATACCAATGCGCCGCGCCTCGACTTTGAACGTCACTCGCGCGTTGTCGTCGCTGTCCTCCCATTCCTCCTTGACCGTGCGGCCTTCGACCAGGACGCGCATGCCTTTTTGAAACAGCGTGCTCCAGTGTTCGGCGTCGCGGTGCCAGAGCTCGACGGGCGCCCAATAACCCCCGCGGTCCTCGTAACCACTCTCGCGCGGTACCGGGTTGTCGAAGTAGACGTTGAGCCGCAGCAGGCGTCGCGGTTCATCCGGGTTGGTGTTGAACTCCTGGTATTCCGGAACGCTGCCGATGTTGCCTTCACCAACAAACAAAGTACTCATGCGGATTACTCCTCGGAGGGGGAATGGGAAAGGGCGAGCTCGGCGGCCTGGAGCTTGCTGGCACCGGTAATGGCCTGGCGATACAGCGACTGCAGGCTGCTCATCTGCAGGTTCAGCACCACGCGGTTGGTCTCCAGCTGGTACAGCGCCTGCCGCAGACCAGCGTGCAGATGCGGCTGAACCACCGTCTCCTGCCACACCTGCACGCCCATGCGCTGAAAGTCCGGGCTACGCCAACGCAGGAAGTCAGTGCCCGTCGCGCTGTGCTGCACCACCAAGCGCAGATTCAGCAATGTGAAGGGTGGCTGCGCCATGATCGCCAGCATCACCGCCATCAACTCGGCGACCTGGGTGCGCAGGCGCAGGATCGTCTCGGCGAACTGCTGCAGCTCTCCCTTACCCTTAAAAGGCTTTAAAAGGCCTTTTAGGGAGGCACTTTGTGCGAGCTCGCGATAGGCATCTGCTGACAAGCGCCGGGCGATTGCATCGGCCAGGGTCATGGTTCACCCCCTTCGGACGGCTCATCCGGTGTCGGGAGCGCCTCGGCCTCTGGCGGGTCCGGTTGATCTGCTTGACCCAGCTCATCGGGAGTTGGGCCGCTAGTGCTTCGTGTGATCGGTGGGGCGAATTGGGAGCGGTGGCTGCCTTCGAGCACTTTGCGCGGGGGCGTGCCGAACTTGTCGATCGCGTCACGGGCGCGAGCATTGTTGGCGGCCATGTCCTCCCGGCTCACGCCGGCCAGTCGATAGCGCTGGGCCAGACCGAACAGGCTGCGCAGCTCGTGGGCACCGCGATCGATCCAGGTTTCCATGTCAGGACGACCGATCAAAGCCGTGTGGTGGGCGAGTAATACGCGCCGCACCAGGGTGTCGTAGTCGGTCAGCAGGTAGACCGCGAGAAAGCCGAGCTGGCTGCCGATGAACAGCGGCAGGGTGACGGGATGGATGTTGAGGTTTTTGCCGATATCGATCTGGGTGGGCAGGGCGCGCTCCACTCGACTGACCTGTTTGGTCAGCGCGCGCATTTCGGCCTTGGCCTGCAGCAGCTTGTCCTCCAGTTGCAGCATGAACCAATCAGCAAACGGATCATCCTGGCTGCTGGCATGCTTGAGCAGGTTGGTGACGCCGATGTAGCCGGCCATGCCCATGATCGGATGCACGCCTTCGCGGCCCATGCGGCCTTGCCATAGCCGCGCCGCGTGGTGGGTGTGCAGGGTGAGGGTGATGCTGCTGCGCAGGGAGCCCAGATTGAGCTGGTAGTGATCGGCCATCGCCAGTTACCTCGCCGTCGGAATGACGCCGACGATGGGCTGATCCGTAGAATCCGACGCGGATCAACGCGAAGGTGGTTCGCTCGCATTTTCAAGTAGTGGACGTCCCTGGATTTGATGGCATTGGCATCAAATCCACTGAGCTCCACTCCCTAGGTTGCTGTGCCGATGCCGCGGCAACGTTGCTTGAGTTCCTCCAGGCAGGAAAGGGCGAGGGGCGAGGCCGTGCGCTGACCACTGCGCTTGCTTCGTTCGGCTGGCTCTGTGGGTGTGGGGCTCACTGTGCGCGAAGGCGGGGTCTTGGGGGCCGAGGTCTCGGCACGAGCCGCCCACAGGGTGAATTCGCCCTGGCAGGCGCGCTTGATCAAACCCATCAGGTAGGCGACCGGTTTTCGGATCTCGCCGTGGGCGCAGCGAACCGCAGCTTCATTGATCACCGCTTGTTGCTGTTCGGGTTCGAGCTGACGCATCGCCTGGGTGGCCATGCGCCGCTCGTTCGAACTCAGCGGTAAATCCTCTGGCCATCGTGCCCGGCCGAACTCCACCTGCGCCAGTACCGTACTTTTTTTGCTTTGGTCTTTCTGTACTGTACGGCCGGCGTCGGCATTCCGAATCACAGCCGAAACCGGTGCATTGCGGCAGGGTTCGGAATCGGTGGCCGAGGGCTGAGAATTCCGAACGGGGTGGCACTGGCTTGGTTCGGAATTTTCTGCATACGCCCCTTCGTTCATTAACGGCAGTGCACGCTGCTGTGCTGGCGGCAGCGAGCCGAGTCTGTCCTTGTCGATCTGGGCGACCTTTGGGTCGGCTTGAATCTCGGCGATTACATGCTGTGTGACATCACGCACGCCCTTGGTGGCGTGGCTGAGATTCTGCTGTAGCAGCCCCGCATAGCCGCCATCCAGTTCCAACTGCTCGGCTGCGGTCAATGGATCGCCGTGCAAGACATAGACGCAACCGCGCAGGCAGCCCTGGGCATCACGCGAGCGGTCGACCAAGCTCAGCCAGCGGGTGGTTCTCAGGACGTTGAGTGCGCGGGCGATGGTCTCGCGCGATGCCTGGTTACCGCAGGGGCTGGCGGCCAGATACGGCTGCAGGTCCTCATACCGTGGCGTTTTGACCTGGCGCTCGGTGATCAGCCAGCGCAGCACCTGCCACGTGTTGCGCTCCAGCGGGGTCAGCCGACGATCGAGGAGTAATGCGTGTGGTAAGGGATTGTTGTCTCCGTAGTAGATCGTGCGCATTGCCGGCGGCGTAGCTGCGGACGCCTCTTGAGCTCTCGCCGCCTGCCATTCATTGCGACGCCGAAGGGCGTCGTAGCACTGACGCACCACATCCTGCCAGTCAACCTCGTAGAAGCTCAGCATGTCGTGCCTCCGTATAGCTCAACCTGTTGCCAGACCAGGGTTAGGCTGATGTGTTGTTCCTCGGCCAGCATCATCATGGTGTCCAGTGGGTCGTTGTCTGGATCCTCCGTGCGCAACTGGCTCCAGCGGTTCCACACGGCATGTTCCTGCGCTTCACTGAGCTGGACTGGCCGGCCGCGGTGGGTTTCGATTTTCAGCACGCGACGGCGCAGCGCTGTTTCCGAATGGTCCAGACCGAAGCAGCGGTACATGATGTTGGAGCTGGCGCCGAGCTTGAGGGCCCGGTTGATCAGGCGTTCGTTCTGTTCGTCGCGCTCGGCCTGGGCGATCAGCCGGCGAAGTACGGTGATATCGACCTTGACTTCGACCCAGGCGATTGAGGAGTGCGCCAGGTGGGACAGGGTGGTCGGCGGCAGCGACTGCAGGACCTCGATGTCTTCGTCGGCCAGGCCCAGGGCTTTGCAGCGCTGCAGGCGGCCATGGCGCAGCTCATGCAGCACCTGGTTCAACATCGCATGGTTCAATAGGTTGAAGGTCGTGCTCAAGAGGTAATTCCTCATGTTAACGATTGGACGACAGCGTCAGCTCGATCAACTGCCGGGCGTGGCGAATCAGGGAGTACAACTGCTCCAACTGGGCGTCGGGGAGTCGCTCAAGGCCCACGGTCAGGGCAGGGCGCTCGGCGAAGGGCAGGTCGTAGGCGCCAATCAACAACTGGCCAAACAGCGCGGCCGGCAGTTGCTGGCGTTGTTGCCAAGTCACGTCGTCCTGCAGGCGCAGCAAAGCCGAGAGCAACAGCTGAATGCCGGTGTGCCGGGGACTGAGGTTTCCGCCGTGTTCGAGCGTGAGAGTGAAACCCAAGCCGTCTGCGTGCGGGCAGACCATGGCACTGGCATCGGCATACTTGGCCAGGCCCGTGGCCAGCACGGCACAGCGCTCGCGCAAGATATTGATGTCATCCTGAGCTGGGGCAGGGGGAGAGAGTGAGCTCGAATGTGATTTGCTGATCTCAACGGTGGTTACCGGGGCCGCGATGAGTGGCTCGTCATCATTCAACGCCTCGCGGATAGTGGGTAGGCGGAGCTCCGGGGGCATCCAACTGTCATCGGCGCTGCTCTCCGGGTCCGCTACGGGCAGCTCACGGGCAGTTTCTGGCGTGTCCTCGATGGCAGGGGGCGGAGAGGACTCGGCGTGTGTCTCCTGCCTCAGCGCCTGAGGCATGTCCGCAGGAGGTGGTGAGCGTTGAGGCTCCTGATGCATCTCCAAGGCAAGCAAACGAGGTGTTTGCTTCAAAAAGACTGCCATTTTGGCAATCAGCTCGTCTTGCAGCTCACTTGAATCCAGTTCAGGCTTTTCACCGTCAAATGCTGACAGCACTTCAAACCACAGCAGCGCGAAGTGCTGAGGATTCCCCAGATACTGGTTCCAGATCGTCTCCGCCCGGCGTCGCAAGTTGATGATACGGCCGATGGCTGGTTTGCCAAGGCCTGCATATAACACTTGCGGAATGACCGGTAGCAGGTGTTCAAGCGTATCGAACATGCGGCTGATATGTGATTGCGAGATCGGGTAACCGCCCTTGCTCAACCGTGTGGAGAGCTCACGCTGGCTGAGTGGAGCACCCGGCGCCTGGAACATGTCCTGGAGTTTCGCCACCGCTAGGGCACGCTCGATGAACGTGAGCTGTCCATGCAGATCGCTCTCGGTCAGGTGCCCAAGCAAAGCATCCGACTCGGATTGCCAAGGGCGGAATAGGCAGTGGATGCGAAAGAAACGCTCGTCACGGGTTTCCTGCCAAAGTTCGCCGAGGATACTCAAGCGTGTGTTGCCGCCGTTGCGAATGATGAAGTGCGCCTCACCCGGGCGGCGGGTAATCGCAGGCGGTTGATCCAGGCCGCGCTCGCGGATCGACGCCTTGATGTCATCGTATAGCGGGTTGCGGACGACGCGCGGGTTGAGCTCGTAAGGACGCAGCTGTTCTAGGCTGACCAGCATGGGCGTGTCGCCGACTGGCGCCGGGGAAATCTCGCGACCATGCTTTTGCGGAAAATGCGTCTTCTGCAGTTGACGGGTGATGTCATCGGGCGTCAGCGGCTTCATCACTCACCCTCCAATCAGCCGCGACGGAGCAGTCGGCGGCCGGCAATTGAGGGTTGGCCGGATGCATGCGTGCTCGAGGCGGCCAGTCGCTCAGCCCACTGCGGGAACAACTCGACTGCAAGGGCGCGCATGACTGCTGCGGCGCAAGGACTGCGACCGCCAGGCGGCGGAGTGGGTTCGACACGGTGCGCAGGCAGCCCCAGTGAAGCGGCATTGGTATAGGCGACACGGTCTGGAATCACCGTGGTGCAGATGTTGACATGGGGATCGTCCTGGAAGGAGGCCTGTAGGCTCTGCATGATCAAGCGAGTGTCGCTGCGGTTGGCATTGACCTGATTGAGCAGCAGCTTCATCGGCGGCAAGGCGATGCCTAAATAGCGGTAAGGCTCCAACTCTTCAAACAGCCCCAGCGTGCCCCGGCGCAGCTCGCGCGCGGCGAGCATTTCTGGCTGGACCGGGCACAGTGCGCAATCGGAGGCGAGGATCACCATTTCCACGACCACGCTGCGCGCGCCTTGAGTATCGATGATCAGCACGTCGTAGTGATCCTCAAAGGCCGGCAGCAGGTTGCGCAGGCGCAGGCGCCCATCGGCCGCGTGCAGCAGGAGGGTACTGATGTGCCCGGCGCGGTCGTTGGACACGATGAGATCCAGGTGTTGGATCACGGTAGCGGAAATCACCTGCTCAGGTGCCGTGAGTCGCTGCGTGATGAGCTCGTAGCTGCCGGACTCTCGGGCTTCGCGCAAAGCGTAATAGCTGGACAGGGTTGGCTGGCTGTCCAAATCCAGTAGCAGGACATGCAAGCCGGCGTCAGCCAGTACACCGCCCAGGTTAGCGGCGACGGTTGTCTTGCCTGCGCCGCCCTTGGTCGAGATCAGCGAGAGGACGTCCATGATTCAGAGCCCGCTAGACAGCCGGTCCTGTACCCACTGCTCGATTTCCAGTGAGTCCCAACCCACGGCGCGCGTGCCGATGCGTCGACACTGCGGGAACTGGCCAGCCTTCATCAGGTTGTAGATGTGCGAGCGCTTGAAGCCTGTTTTTTGCTCCACTTCATCGCGGCGCATGATGTGCCGATCGGCAGTCAACGGTGCAGGGCTAGATGGTTGCATGATGTCACTCCTTAGCACCGGATGGCGCATGGTGGGATGTGACATTCAGTCAACAACGTGACTCGTTAAAAGTCATTGCCGGGCAACACGAAAGCATTGCCAGGCAACGCTCATTCATGGCTTGGGATAAAGGCTTCGGTTCGCTTCAGCGAAATGCCGATCTAAGGACCGCTTGCTAAGTCCGGCAACATCAGGATAGCGAATCATGATCTCATCAACGATCGCGGCTTGGCTTTTGAAACGGGACAGTGCCTGTCCGCTACTTGAAGTACCCAGCAAGAGTTGCAACAGTGCCGCGATTGCTCGATTTTTCACTGTCGCGCCTTGTTCACTCAGTGGCTCATGCTGCTCCAGTCGTGCTGCTAACACATTGCATTCGAGGTTTTTCGCTTCAAGTGCCTCTACTAGGTTTCGGCATTCATGACGGGTAGCAAGCAGCTCGCGTTCAGCATGTTTTTTGTCAGACAGCAGGCATAAATGAGCGCCCAAACTCACGTCGATTCGAGGATGATCACAGTGCTCAAATAGAAACCTGGGTAGGTCATCCGGATAGTAAAGCGTCACCCAGCGTCGTAGGTCAGTATGGCGAACGGTGAGAAAGGCACGTTCGATCGGCTGTCCCGGGGGAATAGCGTGGCCCAGCCAGCTGGCAGGAAGGTCATTCCACTCAATCGCATCGTATATACGGTCGATGTATTTTGGGAGATCAGGCCATTGAGGAAACAATAGACTCAGCTTTTCCGGGTATCGGCCAGCAGCCACTAGGATTTCGTGCTCATGTGTAATGAGATTGCTCCATCTCACGGCTGCTTCGAGCGGGGTGTAGTAGGTTTTGGATGAGTCCACGATTGACCTCCCTTCCTGGGAATGGACCGGTATGTTAAAAGGGGATCGTCAGCTCCCTAACCTTTTTCAAATGTGAGATGGGCGCTCTGGGTAGGCCTTCTCAGTTAATCCATTAGTTGGATGCATGCATGAAGACCGCAAATGGCTTTTTTGGTTCAGCGTCTACTGTGGTTAAGCGAATGAAAATAGAAAAAAATCATGGCCGTAGGGAAGTGGATATGGACTTTAAAATTAGATGTTCATTCTTTTTCAGGGAGTTAGGTGTCTTGATGCATTGGTAGTCAAAAAATAATGTAGAAGTGCTTTACCTTTTCTCGTTGGTGTGATGTGCCAGTGCCATCGGCAAGGTCACCAGGTAACACTCGTATTCCAGATTTTCCGGCTAACAAGCGAGTCCATGTGGTCTCGGCGCCACATCCCAGTGGCCCAACGATGCCTATTCCTGTCACCACGATTCGTTTTGTATTTTGAGTGCTCATATCATCACCGCTCATTTCATCTGTGCGACGTCTCACAACGAGCACTGTTGGGTAAATTCTCAAATTGCCAATTTGATTAGGCTCCGCGCTTCTCGCCGGCCTTCAATCAGTGGTTGCGACGTCGAAGATAAAGCAGGTTGTCGTTGCATGGGCGTACAGCTTGCCTTGCTCATCTTCGATGTGAGCTTCGGCCGTAGCGAGACGCCTGCCTCCGTGGATCAAGCGACCAGTCGCGCGAAGTGGGCCGGTCTTGTGTGAGGCCGGCCGCACGATGTTGATATTCAGTCCGGCCGTCCTGTAGGAACGCCCGGCGGGCAGCATAGTCTGTACCGCGCAACCTAGCACCGAGTCCATAAGCGCGGAAAACCACCCACCATGCACGCTTCCTAGCGGGTTGTAGTGCTGTAGCAGTGGAATACCCTGAAACACCGCATGCCCCTCGCCGACCTCCAGCAGCGTCATATTCATGGTTTCATTCATGGGCGGGTAAGGCAGTTCGCCGGACATCATGGCCTCAAGAATCTCTCGGCCGCTCTTGCCGACGAGCTGCTCCATTTGAGCGAGACCAGGTAATCCACCGCCATCGCGAATACGCTGCATCGCGTCTGCCTGTTGGCGTCTCCATAGAGGTGTTGCCTGATTATTCCCCATGACTGTCTCCTATACGTTCTACAAACGATCCATTCCTATGCGCGTTCAGAACTCGCATCGAAGGTTTGGGATTTAGCGATGGCTGCGGGCGATGTGTTCACCGGCAAGCACAGGACTGCGGTGAGCAGTGACAAGCCGATATGGCACAGATAGATGGCATTGAAGTCGGCGCGCTCCAAGCTGGGACTGCCGAGGAGCAGAACGGTCAGTGCAACGCCCATGACCGATCCGATCTGTCGTATGGCCTGGTTGATCGCGCCGCCCACGGCATAGTGGTCAGCCGGCAGGCGACTGACGGCCGCGCCCGACAGCGACGGCATCACCATGCCGATGCCGACTCCACTGAGTAACATGCCCGGCAGCCACTGCGTGAGGTAGGCTGGCTCAACGCCTGGTACGAACAGAAACCACAAGGCACTGACCGCATAAATCAGGCACCCGGTCAGCAGCAGCGGACGGTGCCCGTACCTGCCCGCCACGCGACCCGAAAGCGCTGCTACCGGCACCACCGTCAGTGGTCCAGGCATCATGGCCAGGCCGGCCAATGGCAGCGGATACTTCCAGATCGCGCTCATGTAGAAGAAGAATGCGAAAAACATCATCGAGAACGCGATGCCGAAGCTCAACGTTGCGAGATTGACGTAGCGGTATGTGCGGTTGCGGAACAAGCGCAAATCAACGAGCGGGGCAGAGGCAGTCTGCGCCCAAACGACGAAGCCGATGATGCAAACCAGCCCGATGCTCGCTGCGCCCAGCAGTTCATGGCGTGACCATGCCTGGGACTCCGACTGCACAATCGACAGTGCCAAAGCGCCGATGCCGGTGATCAGCAAGCACATGCCGACTAGATCCAACGGGCGTCCCTTGGTCTGTAGCTTCGTCTCCGTTAGCAGCCTGGCTCCTTGCCAGATCGCCAGAATCCCCACAGGCACGTTCAGGTAGAACGCTAACTGCCAACCAAACGATGCGATCACGAACGAACCCAGGCTGGGGCCGACCGCCGCAGCCAGACCGCCGACCGCACCCCATAGACTCACTGCCACCGCGCGCTTGGTGGTTGGGAACGCTGCCAGCACAAGCGAGAGCGAGGCGGGCGTGAGCAAGGCGGCGCCAATAGCTTGCAGAGCTCTTGCTGCCACCAGCCATTCCACACTGTTCGCAAGGCCGCAGGCAACGGAGGCCGCCACGAACAGTGCGACACCTCCGAGGAACACCTTCTTACGCCCGTGCCTGTCCGCCAATCCGCCCGCCGGAATCAGCATCGCCGAATAGACTACAGTGTACGCATTGAGCACCCAGGATAGGTCTGCCGGCGTGGCTTGCGGAAATCCCACCCGCAAGGCATTGAATGCCGCGAAAAGCATGGTGCCATCCATGGACACGAGAAACACTGCGACGCTGACCACCCAGAACACCGGCCATGGCGAAATGGCGCCGGGCGGATTGAATGTGGGGGCCTGTTCGCTGCGGGGCGGCGAGGCTAGGGTGGTATGGCTGTCCAGGGGGGGCATGGCGCGGCTCCGCTTATTGGGTGCAATTGATCTCTCGGAGCTGAGCGTATGGAGTGATCGCCGCTACGATATGGCACGGATTGGCTCAGGCTAACCCAAACGTCTTTCTCAACCCCTTCCCGACGGGGCCGGCAGGCATGAAGCGGCGCAGCTTGGCCAGAAGCGATGCTTTTCCTTTGGGGGTGCGTCGCATCTTCCAGGCCCCCAACGCCGCATCGACGATCGTGCTGGCCACGCCTTCAGGGTCGGGCGCCTTCTGGACATTCTTCTGGATGGCCTGGGTGACCATGCCGAACTGTTGGCTGTAGTCCGGGATCTTGCGAACGGTCTGCGGTGCGTTGAGATCCAGGTTCGTCCTGGTGAATGAGGGTTCAACCAGTACGACACGAACCCCAAACTGGCGCACCTCGTGATCCAGGGTTTCGGAGAGTCCTTCCACAGCGTGCTTGGATGCTGAGTAAAGCGCCATGTATGGCGCCGGCAGAAAGCCCAGCACGGAACTCACATTGACGATGCGACCGGAGCCTTGCGTGCGCATGTGGGGCAGTACTGCCTGGATCGTGCGAAGCAGGCCGTAGAGGTTGGTGTCGAACAACGTCTGAGCTTCGGCAACTGACGTTTCTTCCATTGCGCCGAGCAGGGTGACGCCTGCGCTGTTGACCAGGACGTCGATCCGCGCGGCCTGTGCAATGATGGACTCGATGCCACGTCGCACCGATTCTCCACTGCGGACATCCATTTCGATGAGCGTCACGCCGGAGATCGCCTGTGCCTTTCCCGTATTGCGCACGGTGCCGAACACGCGGCAGCCATGTGCTGCAAACTCGATAGCGGTAGCGCGTCCGATACCCGTTGATACGCCTGTGATGAGAACGACTTTGGATTTAGACATGGCGGATCCTTTTTGTGTGATGGGTTGGAGAGAGGCGATCAGCTTTGCGAAGGAGCCGGTCTGATCTTGAACCAGATGGAGTACATTGCCGGCAGGAACACTAAGGTCATGATCGTGCCCACGAACGTGCCGCCAATCAGGGTGTAGGCCAAGGTGCCCCAGAACACCGAGTGTGTAAGCGGGATGAACGCCAGGATGGCGGCCAGCGCCGTGAGCAGAACCGGCCGTGCGCGTTGCACCGTTGCCTCGACCACGGCGTCGAAGGGCGCAAGGCCTTCGAGCTGGTTGTGTTGAATCTGGCCAATCAGGATCAACGTGTTGCGCATTAGAATCCCTGAAAGCGCAATCAAGCCAACCAGTGCGTTGATCCCGAAGGGCTGCCCGAATAGCAGCAGCACCGGTACCACACCGATCAATCCCAGCGGCGAGGTCAGGAACACCATGACCATTGCAGAGATCGAGCGCACCTGCAGGATAATGGTCAGCAACGTCAGGGCAATCATGATCGGCAGCAGCGGAACAATTGTCTGGCTTGCCTTGCCCGACTCCTCGGTGGAGCCAGCCATTTCGATCTTGTAGCCGCTTGGCAGCGAGCTGATGATCGGCTGCAGGTCTTTCCAGATGGCAGCGGATACATCAGGTGGCTGCAGCCCCTCGGCGATATCGCCGCGCACAGTCATGGTCGGCGTGCGGTCGCGGCGGCGCAGGATGGGGTCTTCCATACGGATACCCACCTCGCCGATTTGCGAAACCGGAACTCGCTGGCCGTTCGCGCCCACCAGGGTAAAGCTTTCGATCTGGGCAGGGTCGAGCCTGACCCGGCCAGCGGCGCGGCCGACAACCTGCACCGAGCGGATATCTTCCCTGACCGAGGTGATCGGCACGCCGTTCAGCAGAAACTGCAGCTGCTGCGACACCGAGGCGGACGTCAGGCCAACCGACTGCAGGCGGTCCTGGTTCAGCGCGAAATGCAGCGTAGGCACCAGCGGGCCCCAGTCGGTGTTGACGGTCTTCATCATCGGGCTTGCCTGCAGCACGCCTTGAACCTGGGCTGCAATCTGGCGCAGTTGCGCGGTGTCGGGGCCCATCACCCGGTACGCGACGGGGTAGGGTGAGTAGGGGCCAAACACCAGCTGTGCGACCCGAACTTGAGCTTCCGGCGCCAAACCTTCGGAGGCTGCCTCCCGCAAGCGATGCTTGAGGCGTTCGCGAGCGTCCTGGTTTTCCGTCAGCACGACGATCTTGGCGAAGGACGGGTCGGGCAGCTCAGGTGCCATGGCCAGGAAGAAACGCGGTGGGCCCTGGCCGATGTAACTGGTGACAATCCTGGCTTCTTCCTGCTTGCGCAGCCAGGCCTCGACCTTGATTGCGGTGGCATTGGTCTGCTCGATGGAAGTGCCGTAGGGTAGCTGCAACTCCACCAGTACTTCGGGGCGGTCGGAGGTTGGGAAGAATTGTTTCTTCACCACCCCCATGCCCAGCACGGCAATGACAAACGTGGACACCACGGAGCCTGCTACGAGCCATTTGTGGGCGATCACCCAGCCCAGTAAAAGGCGGAAGCGGTTGTAGTGACGGGTGTTGTAGATAGCCGCGTGGCCGCCTTCGACCGTCTTGATCTGCGGCAGCAACTTCACCCCCAGATAAGGCGTGAAGGCGACTGCCACCACCCAGGACGCAATCAAGGCGATGCCGACAATCCAGAACATGTTGCTGGTGTATTCGCCGGCGGTGGACTGGGCAAAACCGTTGGGCATAAAGCCGATTGCGGTGACCAGGGTGCCGGCGAGCATTGGGGCAGCAGTATGGCTCCAGGCATAGGCCGACGCCTTGATGCGGTCGTAGCCTTCCTCCATTTTCACCACCATCATTTCGATGGCGATGATTGCATCGTCGACCAGCAGCCCCAATGCCAGGATCAGCGAGCCGAGGGTGATCCGGTCGAAGTTCTTGCCCGTTGCGGCCATCACCACGAAGACGATCGCCAGGGTCAATGGCACCGCGGCTGCCACCACGACACCGACGCGCCAGCCCATGCTGACGAAGCACACCAGCATCACCACCAGCAAGGCCACGAAGAACTTGACCATGAACTCGTCGACGGACGAGGTGATGTTTACCGCCTGGTCGGTCACCTTGCTCAGCGTCATGCCCAACGGCATCGCTGCGTTTATCTGGGCGGTTTCCTGCTGCAGGGCTTTGCCCAGGTCCAGGCCGTTCCAGCCTTCGCGCATGACAATACCCAGCAGCAGCGCCGGTTCTCCGTCATGGCGTACCAGGAATGTCGCGGGGTCTTCGTAGCCACGTTCGACGCTGGCCACATCGGCAAGCTTGAGTGTGCGGCCCTTGGTCACCACCGGCGTTTCGCGGATTTTTGCCAGTTGGTCGAAGGCGCCATCGACCCGCACCACCACTTGCGGGCCGCGGGTTTCAACGGACCCTGCCGGCGACAGCGCATTCTGGCTGTCCAGCGCGGCAAAAATATCCTGCGGGGTGACCCCGAGCGTGGCCAGGCGGTCATGGGAAAACGACACGAAGATCCGCTCGGCCTGCTCGCCAATGATGTTGACCTTCTTGACGCCGGGCACATGCAGCAGTTGCTGGCGCAGGGTTTCGGCATCGCGTACCAGTTCGCGCTGGGGCTCGCCCTTGGCCTTCAGCGCGTACACGGCAAAGGTGACGTCGGAAAACTCGTCGTTGAGCATCGGGCCAAGCACACCGGCAGGCATGAGCCTGGCTTGGTCACCGACTTTCTTGCGGGCCTGGTAGAACTCTTCCTGCACGGCGGACGGCGGCGTCTTGTCCAGCAGCGAAACCATGGTGAAGGCCAGGCCAGGTCGGGTGTAGGTTTCGCTGCGGTCGTACCAGCGCAGTTCCTGCATGCGCTTTTCCAGGGGTTCGGCGACCAGGTCCTGCATCTGCTGCGCAGTGGCGCCGGGCCAGGCAGTGATGATGGTCATCTGCTTGACGGTGAAGGGCGGGTCTTCGGCACGACCCAGCTTGAAGAAAGCGAGCGTGCCCGCAAAGGCGATCAGCAGGATCAGGAATAGGGTGATCGACCGCTCGCGGACTGCCAGCGCCGACAGGTTGAAACGCGACTGGCTCATCGCGGCTGCTCCGTGGCCTGGGCGACCTGAGCCTGTTCCATGACCTCGGCACCGTCGCGCAGCAGGTGCGCACCCAGCGCCACCACCCGGTCGCCGGGGTTCAACTCTCCCTTCACTACAGCGTTCTCGTCACTGACACTCAGTACATCGACTGCGCGTCTGGTCACCTTGGCCGGCTCGCCAGCAATCACCCACACGCTTGCACCTGCGCCCTGGTCAAAGAGTGCACCGACGGGCACCTGTCTGGCCCCGGATGGGCTACTGGCCTTGGCAATATCAAGCGTGACGGTTGCCCCCAGCGGGGCGCTCGCCAAAGCCCCGGTCAGCACGTACCGGGCCTCGAATGTCCGCGTGGCGGGATCGGCGGCATCGGAAAGCAGGCGCAACTTAGCGGGCAAGGCCTGCGCGGGCTTGCCGAACAGCGTTGCAACGGCGGTAGAACCTAATTCCGGTCGCAGGGTTTCCGGCAAGTGCACGACAGCTTCGCGCTGGCCGGCCCGGGCGACTCTCACCACGGCCTGGCCCGCGGCGACGACCTGGCCGGGTTCGGCGAAGGTATCCATCACCACACCCTCGGCATCGGCCAGCAGTACGGCGTAGTCGGTGGCGTTTCTGGCAACGTCAGCCTGTGCCTGCGCGGCACTGAGCTGGGCCTTTGCAGAATCCGCTGCAGCTTTGAGCTGGTCGTAGTAAGAGGCCGAGACCGCCCCCTCGGCCACCAGCCCACGATAACGCGCTTCGTCGTCAGCGGTCTGCCTGGCCCGTGCCCGGGCCGCCGCCACCGCTTCCTGCTGGGCGCGTGCCTGCAGATTCAAGTCCACCGGGTCCAGGCGCATCAAAGGCTGCCCGCGCTTGACTGTTTCGCCGGTGTCGACCAGGCGTTGCAGGACCTTGCCGGAGACGCGAAAGCCGAGGTCACTCTGGGTGCGCGCGACGACTACTCCGGTAAAGGAACGTGCAGGCTCTACGGCGTCCTGCACAACCGCAGCCCTGACCACCGGCGGCTTGTCTCGCGGGTCTTTGGCAGGGGCTGAATCGCCGCAGGCGACGAGGGTGAGGGGCAGTAAGCAACCGACTATTGCGGCAGGACGCAGGCGCATGGGATCCCTTTCTCAAAAAGCGATGTAGGAATCCCATTTTTATACTAGTGACCAAATATGTCAATGGTCACGATGTCTCAAGGCGCGAGACTTCTGAGTATCAACGCTGGCAGTTGAATGATCGCGTCCTGCAGCGTGTCCAGGTTGTGCTGCAGCAGCGCGGCATTCACGTAAGGCCGCATGATCAGGAAAATTCCCAGCGTCGACTCGTCCTGCGGGGTCTTGCGCTCGAACTCTCCGGCGTCACGCCCCTGTGCAAGGATCTGCTGAATGATTTGGCTGATAGTGGCTTCATGGGCTTTGACCGACGACCACTGATCGCGCGATGCCACGGCAGCTATGTCGTAGAGCTTGCGGTCGTGAAAGAAAAGATCGGAGCCACCCTCGGCAACGGCCCGGAACAGACGCCTTAGCTTTTCGGAGGCGGTGGGCGCATCGCCGGTCGCGGCCTCGATACGCTGCCTGATCAGCGCTAGTCGGCTGGAACAGATCACCTCGCCGATGGCTTGCTTGGATTCAAAGAACTTGTAGATGTAGGCCTTTGAAAAGCCGATCGCCTTGGCCAGGTCAGAGACCGTGGTCTTGTCATAGCCATAGTGGGCGAAGTGCTCCATGGCCGCCTGGATGATCTGATCCCTCACGTCGTGGTCAGCAGGCCCCCGCGCCGGCGAGGGTGGAGAAGATTTAGTCATTCTTGAAACATCCTGGAACTGATTGACAGCTTGTGACCAAAATATAATATGGTCACAACCCTTCTTGGTCTACGAGAATCATCATGCTGCCCTATCGAACGCTTGCTCTGTTGTTGAGCTCCAGTCTCACAGCAGGGTGCATGGTTGGCCCGGATTATAAACAGCCAGAGGTTCCGCTGGCCGATCATTACATCACCGCCGCGCAGGTGAATGCTGCCGGTGGTACCCCGTCCGTCAACCTGGATACCTGGTGGGAAAGCTTTGCAGACCCTGTGTTGACCAGGCTTATGGGCCAGGCGCTGGAGCAGAACCTGGGTTTGGCGCAGGCACAGGCCCGAGTCGTTCAGGCACGCGCTGTGCTGGGGTCAGCTAACGCCGCCCTGGTGCCGTCGGCAGCGATTGATGGCCAGGCTGCGCGCGCGCGCCAGTCGGTGGAAACGCCACTGGGGCAGGTGCTGAATTCGATGCCCGGCTATGACCGCTACGGCAACAGCTATGAACTCGAATTGGGGGCAAGTTGGGAAGTCGACCTGTTTGGCGGGCTGCGCCGTGACCGGGAAGCGGCCTTTGGCGAGTACCAGGCGTCTGCAGCGGGCGCGGTTGCAACGCGCCTGGCAGTTGCTGCGCAAACCGCAGATATCTACACCACGGCAAGGGGGCTGCAAGCGCGCCTGGCTATCGCGCAGAAGCAGGTGCAAACGCAACAGGACCTTCTGGCCAAAGTCAGCCTGCTCAACCGTAAAGGCGTGGCGGCCGATTTCGAGGTTCGTCAAACCGAAGGTGAGCTGGCGCAGGTCGAGGCGACTGTACCGGTACTGCGCGCGGGCCTGGAGGGTGCGCTGAATGCCCTGGACGTCATGCTGGGGACTGCGCCGGGTACCCATCGAGCGTTGATGGCAACTGCCTCGCCCATCCCAGAGGTGCCTGCGCTTGCGCAAATCGGCGCACCGGCTGATCTGCTCCGTCGTCGCCCCGACCTGATCGCGGCCGAGCGCAGGCTGATGTCTACCAATGCCATGATTGGCAGTGCGATCAGCGAGTACTACCCCAAGTTCTCGTTAGGCGCCATGATCGGCAGCGCCTCGACTTCGGCAGGAGCGCTGTTCAGCGGCGATGCCAACCAGTCAGCAGTTTTGCTGGGCCTGAGGTGGCGACTATTCGACTTTGGCCGCATCAATGCACAGTTAGACCAGGCCAAAGGGCGCGAAGCTGAAGCGCTGGCCTTCTATAAGCAATCGGTATTGAGCGCTTCGCAAGACGTTGAAACCGCTTTGTCTGCATTGGTCAACCGCCAGGCGCAGGCACGGGCACTGAAAAGCGCTGAGGTGTCACTGGAGCGCGCTCGTCGGTCGTCCTTCGTAGCCTTCGAGAATGGTGCGGCAAGCCTGATCAACGTGTTGAACGCCGATCAACAGTTGCTCCGGGCGTCGGACTCGCGAGCAGTTGCTCAAACCGAAGCAGTGCGTGCTGCGATCGCTACCTACCGTGCTCTAGGCGGTGGATGGTCACTTAATTCAGAAATGGCACAGCGATAATCTGACTGCTCAATGTCCTGGTCGAGAGCAGTTGGGAGCGGCGATCCCGGCCGGGACGTATCGCTGTCGCCCTTTGCATAGATCCGTTGATGCGGAACTATCGCATGCGGCCTCTGCCTGGGGTAGGTGGCGCGTAGTGATCCAGGTGATATGAATTTGCATTTCTGGGGGTGTAATAAGGGGGTGGCAAGACGTGCGTAACGCCACCACTGAAATGGGAGGCGCTGTGGATTCAGACAATAGTTCAGAATCTTTCTTCGGCAGAGCGCGGCACGGAAGAACCTGTCGGTGCGTATCCCGGCGTTCCGGAACACGTGCTAGGTCGCAAATGAGTCCAGAGTTGAGGCTATTACCGTTTCAGGGATAGCTGAAAAATTTCAGATTTCAAAGGCTCGCAGGCCCGATGCGAGTCTCGTTTCCCGCTCAGCATTCATCGCCCGCAGACGATTCTTACCGGGCATGCGGGCATTTCGCCTAATCCGTATGCGCTAACAGCGCAGCATTTTTGCGTAGTTGATCCAAGTAATTTGCCCATTGTTGTGCCGCCTCGCGGCGCTGTGGCAGCAGTTGGGCGCGCGCGTAAACCGCGCCCAGCGCGCCCGGCATGCGGTGAGACAAAGACAACTCCAATACAATCGGATCGACGCCCAAATGCTCGTGGGCGATAGTGCGGTAGGTGGCGCGGAATCCGTGCGCGGTGATGGGGTAGTCCGGCCATATCCGCTGATAGGCTTTGGCCAAGGACGTGGCGTCAATTGGGTAGCCCGGATAGACCGGTGAGACAAAGACCCAGCCATTCCCCGCCTCATCCACCACTCGCCGTTCATGGAGCTCACGCAACAGCACAAGGGCCTGCTCCGGCAGTGGCACGATGTGTTTGCTCTTGTCCAGATGGCGGGTCTTCCCAACAATATAACGCCAATCGGCGCTGACCAGATCGACGTCTTCCCAGCGCATTTTCACCAGCTCGCCAGGGCGAACGGGCAGCATGACTAGCATGCGCATCGCTGTGCTCACACTGCTTGGGTTTAGTTGATCCAGACGCAGCAGAAAGTGACCCAAATCGGCTGGTCGTTCGATCGCTGGATTGCTGATCACCACATGGCGAACCTTAAGCTCTTCGGTGTTGCTCAGGGCCACGTTGCGCTCCACCCAGCCACGGCCCTCGGCAAAGCCGAGGACGGCGCGGATGATGGTACGCACGCGCTTTGCCATGGCCAGTGTGCGTGCGCGGCGCAGGGTAGCGATGATCTCGATGATGTGGTCCAGCTTGATCTCGCTGACGGGGATGCTGCCGATCGTGGGCAGGATGTGATTGTTCAACGCGCCGCGGAAGCCCGCGAGGGATTTGCTCACGAGGTCGTGCGATTTGAAGGCCAGCCACTGTTCGGCTACGTAACTGAAGGTGCGTTCCTCATTGAGTAACTGCTCGGCGATTTTCTTGCGTTTGGCCTTCAGCGGGGCGACGTGATGGGCTACGTTCTGGCGCGCGGCTCGGGCCAAGTCGCGGGCGTCTTTCAAGCCAATGTCGGGATAGCGGCCGATTGCGTACACGTTCTCCTTACCATGTAGGCGATACCTCATCCGCCAATATTTAGCAGCAGGCTTGTTCGACTTCTGCGAGGCCTGGACATGAAGGTACAGACCGGGCACCTCGCCGTCAGCGTACTTGCCGGGCTCGGCAATGGCGCGCAGGAAAGCATCGCTGAGTTTTCGCCGCAGTCCAGGCGTAGGGAGGGAAGTCGTCATGTGCGGGTACTTTTTTTCGAAACAGAAAAAGTACCCAAAAATATACCCGCAGACGCGTTGGAAATGGGCGGAATACGACGGACGGCATTGGGCTTGAGGTGAAGTTAAGATGCTGAATTTATTGGAATTTCTGGATCTCAGTGGAAGTCAGTCACAAGCTATCGGGATCCCCGAAGAACATCTGGATCCTCGACCGTAACCACCGCTCCGCCGGGTCGTTATCCTGCGCTCCACGCCAAGCCATGTGCAGCTCGAAACTGCGCACGGGTATCGGCAAGTCCTCGGCACGCAAACCACCCGCCGCCGTCAGTGCATCGGCCGTGTAGTCCGGCACCGTCGCCACGATATCCGTGCCTGCCAGCAAGCTTCCCAGCCCGTTGAACTGCGGCACCGCCAGCACCACATGGCGCTTGCAACCAATCTCTTCCAGCGCTTCGTCGATAAACCCGGAAAGGTCCCCGGCAAACGACACCAGCGCATGCGGGCGCGCACAGAAGTCGTCCAGGGTGATGCTGCCGGGCACGCTGTCGGCCCGCAGCAGTTTCGGCATGCTGCGGCGCAGTACTTTGCGCTTGGCGTTGGCCGGCAGTTCGCTGGTGTAGCTGACGCCCACCGAAATCTCGCCCGAAGCCAGCAACGTCGGCATCAGCAGGTAATTGACCCGCCGCACCACCAGCACGATACCAGGCGCTTCTGCGCGAATGCGCTTGAGCAACTGTGGCAGCAGGGCGAACTCGGCGTCGTCCGACAGGCCGATGCGGAAGACGGCATTGCTGGTGGCGGGGTCGAACTCGGCCGCGCGGCTCACCGCCGTGGAAATGGAGTCCAGCGCCGGCGACAGCAGGGCGAAGATCTCGTGGGCCCGCGCCGAGGGCTCCATGCTGCGGCCGGTGCGTACGAACAGCGGGTCGTCGAACAGGTTGCGCAGGCGCGACAGGGCCGCGCTGATGGCCGGTTGGCCGAGGAACAGTTTTTCCGCGGCACGGGTCACGCTGCGCTCGTGCATCAGCGTTTCGAACACGATCAGCAGGTTGAGGTCTACGCGACGCAGGTCGTTTCGATTCATCGGTGCGCTTCGCCTAAAGTGGGGCAGGGATGAATCTTAAGGCCAAAGGCTGTTACCCTGCACGGGTTTAGGGGGACCAATTGCAGGGAAAGTGAGGTGCCCAATCGATGACAAGCATGTCGACTATTAATGACCGCTGATGGTCTAACCGGTAAAGCCCGGATAGAGTCAGTGGTAATTAGAGGTTCACAAAGGCGAGGTATGCGATGTCCCGCATGATCCGTTTCCACAAGTTCGGCGCTGCCGATGTGCTCCGTTGCGAGGAGCAGACCGAACCGTCACCCGCTGCCGACGAGGTTCAGATCCGCGTCCAGGCGGTTGGCGTCAGCTGGTATGACGTGCTTTGGCGCCAGAACCTGGCGCCGTCCCAGGCACGCCTGCCTGCGGGGATCGGCCACGAAATGGCCGGGGTGGTGACGGCGGTCGGTGAAGGGGTCGAAGACATTGCCGTCGGTGATCGGGTTGCCAGCTTCCCGGCTACCAGTGCCAACGACCACCCGGTGTATGGTGATGTCATCGTGCTGCCGCGCTCAGCCATTACCCGCTATCCGGATGTACTGACCCCGATCGAGGCCAGCGTGCATTATACGCCGCTGTTGATCGCCTATTTCGCCTACGTCGACCTGGCGCGGGCCAAGGCCGGGCAGACTGCGCTGGTCACCGATGCCAGCCATTGCGCCGGCCCTGCCTTCGTGCAGCTGGGCAAGGCATTGGGGCTGAAAGTGTTTGCGGCCACCAAGGAAGCGGATCAGCGTGAGTACCTGCTGGGCCTGGGCGCCGACAAAGTGATTGTCACCGAAGAGCAGGACTTGCTGCTGCAGGTTGGCAAGTATACCGATGGCCGCGGCGTGGACATGGTTCTCGATGGCATGGGCGGCCCGCAGATGTCGCTGCTGGGCGACGTGCTGGCACCGCGTGGCAGCCTGGTGCTGTATGGCCTGCAAGGCGGCAATCAGACGCCGTTCCCGGCGTGCGCGGCTTTCCAGAAGAACATCCAGTTCTATGTGCATTGCATTGGCAACTTCACCGGCAAGCCAGAACTTGGCATCAGCCAGGACCAAGTGGCCTTGCAGCGCGCCTTGCGCGACATCAACCAGTTCACCGCCGACCAGTTGCTGACACCGCAGATCATCAAGGTGTACCCGTTCGAGCAGGTGGTAGAGGCGCATCGCTACATGGACCAATGCCCGTGCGGCGGGCGGGTGGTGCTGGACATGGCACAACACTGACGGTTGCATGCGTTACTGGAAAACCCGGGCGAGTCCCGGGTTTTTTTGTCTGCGGGGTGGGGTTGAAATATTAAAAATAGGAACGTTCCTACAATTGAATGTGACAAGTACTACATCTAAGTGGATTGGTTTTTAAGTGTCGTAAATATTTCGCCAAATAATCTGGCTTGAACGCATTCGCCATGCGCTTCAATGTGCACCCGTACTTCTGGTGAATGGTTTTTTTACCGCTATCTGTATCTTCAATTCGCTCTGCATCCCTCGATAATGGCCCGGTAGTAGTTTGCGCAAGGAGCGTGAAATGAGCATGGCTATGCCCAGGCGAAGGCAATGTGCGTTAGCGATAGAGCATCGTGGCGGAGGGCTTTTCTCGATGGCTTGGCGACAGTGAAGGGTTACGTCATTACTTCCATTTGATTGTAGGAAATTTCTTCTGGGTAGTTTTGGCACAGGTTCAAGCTCAATACAGTGGGCTCGGCATGTGTCGGCTGAATGAAGTGGGTGAGGTGATTTCGTGACAGCTATTCACGACCAGGCAATGCATTACGTCTACGAACAAGTGCTTGAACGCTTGCTGAGCCACATGTCACAGTCGCAGCGTGCTTCTCTGCAGTTGCTGATACAACGGCTGCTGGTTGCGGCAGGCGGGCTCGAGTACATCGGGACCTTCCGCTTGCAGGTGTTGCAGGGCGGCGATCGCAACAGTGCCAGGCTGTTGGCGATGCTGCGTGCCGCACAATTGAGTATCGCCCTGCGTGCGCCGGTAACCTTCCAGCTGCGGGTGCTGGTGGTCAGTCTACCGGTTGCGGACAGCGCCAGGCTGGACGCGCATGAGCGCAGCTTCAGCGCACTGTTCATGCAGGATGACCTGCGGGTGCAGCTGCAGATGATCGAGGGTGGCGCAGTGGTACCGTTTCGCCGCCAGCCCTCGGCCAGGCCCGAGCGTTGGGCACTGGCGAAAGACGCCTTGTTGATGTTCGGCCACTTGGTCGACGCCAGGCCTGAAGCCTTGCTGGGTAGCCGTCTGCACCTGGAGTTGGCGGGGGCTATAGGTTTTGCCTTGCAGGCACAGGCACCTGCCGATGCATTGGTCACCGCCATACCCGGTGCCCAGCGGCGCCGATACCTGGCATGGGCCCGGCGTAGCCTGCGCCTGTCCGGTGAGCGCGGCCCGTATGCGATGCACCAGTGCCTGGCGGTGCTGGCCCAAGGTCTGGGCCGGTTGCACGGGCTTGTCGGGGGCGCCCCCACTAGCCAGCCGGCATTGGGCGACGCAACGGAAAGGGAGATGGTGCGGCTGATTGCCCTTGATGACCTGCTACCGTACGTGGTCGAAGCACAGCCGCTTGATAGCATGCTGGCTTTTAGCATCGAGAACGCCCCGAATGCCTGGCCACTGTCGGCATTCGTCGATCCGCAAGCCGCAGTACAGTTGCATGAACTGCGTGCACGCAGCCTGGATCCCCAGTCCAGCCGCCCCGCGTTGCGCCTGGCCGGGCAGTCGGGCGGTAGCAAGCAACACGAAATGCATCAGTCGCAACTCGGCAAAATCTACGGCATCAATCAGACGCAGCTGGTGTGCTTGCTCTTCAGCCCTTTTGCCCGGCAAGGGAAGAACCTTGAACGTTTCCTGCAATGCCGGCATGCCGACATGTTGGTGGCGTTGCCGTATCTTCACCGGGCGTTGCAGGGCAAACCCTGCCCAGATGCGGTGAAAGCCTGGCTGGTGAACACCAGTGGCCTGCCGCTGGTGCAGTTGCGGGCGATTTATAGCGGGCAGTTGCCGCTGACCGCCTGGCGCCTGCTGAACAACCTGGCCCGCCGCGACGTGCACTTGAGGTTGATGCCTCGGCAGGCGTCGGGGCTGAGGCGCGGTTTTGTGGGGTTGTCCTGATGGGGCGAGTGGCCCCCGGCGAGTTCGCGTATCGCCAGGTATATCGCTACCTGGAAGCCTTGATCGACCAGGCGGCAAGCGGTGGTCCATGCCGCTTGCCGTCACTGCGCACACTGTCGCGACGGCTGCGGGTGTCGTTGGCAACCGTGCAGAGTGCCTACAGCCTGCTGGAAGAGGAGGGCCGTGTACGCTGCTTGCCGAGGTCGGGTTATTACGTACAACACGCCGGCACAGTGCAAGCGGTGATCACGCCCTGCCTGCCCCCCCCCGTGCAACCGCTGCTGGAACGTGCCCTGTTTGGCCACGAACGGCGTTTCGCCCGCCAGCGGGACCGCAGCGTCGAGCCTTGGGGGGCACTTGGCAGCACCCGCCTGCGCAGTGCATTGGCAGAGCGCTATACCCGTTCTTCCAGCCAGTACTGGTGTCGCGATGACGTGCAACTGGCACCTGATGTGCCGGCGTTGCTGGAGACGCTGCTGGCGGCGCTGGCCTTGCAGGGCGGTACCGTGCTGGTGCATTCACCCTGTTGCCGGCAAGTGCTGCGCGCCCTGACGCGTGCAGGCATGCGTGTGCTAGAGGTACCACCGGATGCCCGTGGTAATCCGGACCTGCACAACTTGGCCACGCTGCTGGGGAGCGAGCCTGTAAAGATGCTGGTCATGCCATCGTGCCTGGGCATGCCGCAAGGGCGGCTGGTTTCACCGTACTATCAGCAACAGCTTGGCCTGTTGCTAGGCCAACACCCTGTTTGGCTGCTGGAAAACGACCTGGACAGTGAGCTCTGTTACAACGGGCCACCCAAAAAGCGCCTGCGCGACTGGGTCGACCCGCGCTGGCTGCTGGTGATGGGCACGTTCGAGCCTGCGGTAGGGGCCGAAGCACCGTATGCCTATGTGTTGAGCAAAGACGCCGTGCTGGCCAAGGCGTTCGCCGAACGTGCGTTTCGGCTTGCGCCACTGCGTCTGCAGGCGCTTGCGCATATGCTCGGCAAGGGGGAAATGGACGTACAACTGGTACACCTGCGCACAGACCTGCAAAGGCGCACTCACGGCCTGGCGCATGTGCTTGAGCTGCAATTTGGCCAACAGGTGAGGTTTGAGATGCCGCAAGGTGGGCACATGCTGTGGGTATGCTTTCGCCAGCCGCTGGTATGGGAGCGTGTTGCCGCAGCCTTGGCAGGTTCAGCGTTGCATGCGCTACCGGGCGCGCAGTTCTGCCTGCAGGGGCGTTACCCGCAATACTTGGCGTTGATGTGGTCGGGCGGGCTGCCGGACGACCTGCACCAAGCGGTGGAGCGTTTGGCGCAAGCGCTGGAGCAAGGCTGTCGGCGCCGTGCCCGCTTCTCACATTGAAATCGAAGTGCCTGCAAGGGCAGCACAGGGCTGCGCTTGCAGGCGGTGCAAGCGTGCGTGTTGCTCAGTGTTTTTCCTGCCCTTGGCGCAGGCGGGTGCTGACCAGTGCCGCCACTACCAGCAACGCAGCAATGACCCACAAACCATTGCGGGTGCTGCCGGTGGTCTGCTCGATGAGCCCCATCACCGAAGGCCCGACGAAGCCGCCAAACAGACCGCAGGTGGTAACGAAGGCCAGGCCGGCCGCCAGCGCATTGCCGCTCAGGCGGCTCGAGGGGAAGACGAAGATGATCGATTGCACCACGAACAGCATCAGCGCCGTCAGGGAGAACCCGATCAGGCCAAGGAACGAGTTGGCCAGCGAGGCCAGCAGCAGCCCGGCCGCCATGGTCAGCAGGCCGAAGAACAGCAAGGTGCGGCAGCGGCGTGGTGAGGTGGCCAGCCGTGGGAAGGTGGCGGCACCGATGGCGGCGGCAACCCATGGCACCGCAGTCAGCAGGCCAACCTGGAAAGGCGAAAGCGCAGCGTATGTGCCGATAATACCCGGCAAGAAGAAAATCACCGTGTAGATGGTGATCTGGTGCACGAAGTACACCACGATCGCCAGCCAGATCTGCCGGTCGCGGAACATCTGTCCCAACTTGCTTTGCTGTGGCGCACCAGCCCGCTCCGCAGCCAGGCGGCGTTCGATATCCTTGGCATCGGCAGCCGACAGCCAAGGCGCCGATGCGGGGCCGTCCGGTAGCTTCTTCCACACCACGAAGGCCAAGGCCACGGCGGGCAGGCCCTCGAGTACGAACAGCCATTGCCAGCCATGCCAGCCAAGTACGCCGTCCATTTCCAGCAGGGCACCGCCCAGTGGCCCGCTGAGGATATTGGCCAGGCACACGCCCAGCAGGAAATACCCCGTCGCACGGGCGCGCTGTTCCCGGTCGAACCAGTAGGTCAGGTACAACATGACACCCGGGAACAGGCCCGCTTCGGCTACGCCCAGCAACAGGCGCATGATGTAGAACGAGGTTTCACCCTGGACGAAGGCCATGCCCGCCGAAAGCAGACCCCACGTAATCATGATGCGGGTGATCCAGAAGCGCGCGCCCACCCGATGCATGATCAGGTTGCTGGGCACTTCGGCCAGCGCATAGGTAAGGAAGAACAGGCCGGCACCCAGGCCGTACGCCGCTGCCGACAGGCCCAGGTCGATGCCCATGCTGGCTTTCGCCAGGGCGATGTTGGTGCGGTCAAGAAAGCTCATCACATAGACGACGATGAGCAGTGGCATCAATTTGCGCAACAGCAGGCCGTTCAGGCGCTGCTCTGTGGTGGCGGCAGGGGCCGAAGCCGCTGCACGGGTGAGGGTTGTCATTGTTTTTTTCCCCGTGAAATGTGCTGGTGACGTGTCGCGTAACCGCGACACGCCAAGGTCTGTGAGTCAGGAGCGGTTGATGTCGAGCCACACGGCGCCGTTGGGGTACTGGTAGCGCTCCAGGGTTTCGGCGTGCATTTCGATGCTGTAGCCCGGGCGTTGTGGCGGCATGTAGCGCCCGCGGCGTATCACCACCGGGTCGATGAAGTGCTCGTGCAGGTGGTCGACGTACTCCAGCACCCGGTTGTGCAGCGAGGCAGACACTGCGATGTAGTCGAACAGGGCGATGTTCTGCACATATTCGCACAGCCCGACGCCACCACCGTGCGGGCACACCGGTACGTTGTACTTGGCCGCCATCAGCAGCACGATCAGCACCTCGTTCAGGCCGCCCAGGCGGGCAGCGTCCAGCTGGCAGAAGTCCAGCGCACCGGCCTGGAACATTTGCTTGAACATGACACGGTTGTGGCAATGTTCACCGGTAGCCACGCCAATGGGCGCGATGCGCTGGCGAATGGTGGCGTGGCCGAGAATGTCGTCCGGGCTGGTCGGCTCTTCGATCCACAGGGGTTCGAAGGCGGCCAGGCGGCGCATGTTGGTGATCGACTCCTCGACCCCCCACACTTGGTTGGCATCCATCATCAGGGTGCGCTCCCAGCCGATTTCGTCGCGCAGGATACTGGCGCGGCGGATGTCTTCTTCCAGGTCGGCACCGATCTTCTGCTTGATGTGGGTCCAGCCATCTTCCACGGCCTCGCGGGCCAGTTTGCGCATTTTCTCTTCGCTGTAGCCCAACCAGCCTGGCGCGGTGGTGTAGCCGGGGTAGCCCTCACGCAGCATCTGCGCCTCGCGCTGGGCTTTGCCTGGCGCCTGGCGTCGCAGCAGGGCAATGGCTTCTTCGGGGGTGAGCACGTCGGTGACATAGCTGAAGTCCAGGCAGCGCACCAGTTGCTCCGGCGTCATGTCGGCCAGCAGTTTCCACACGGGCTTGCCTTCGTGCTTGGCCCACAGGTCCCACACGGCGTTGATGATGGCGGCCGTGGCCAGGTGGATCACGCCCTTTTCCGGGCCCAGCCAGCGCAGTTGGCTGTCGCTGACGGTAAAGCGGTGCCAGAAGCCGCCCATGTCGGCGGTGATTTCATCGAGGGTGAGGCCGACGATCAAGGGCGCCAGTGACTGCACCGCCGCCGCGCATATCTCGTTGCCGCGGCCGATGGTGAACGTCAGGCCGTGGCCTTCGAGGGCCTCGGCATCGGTGTGCAGCACCACATAGGCCGCAGAATAGTCGGGGGCGCTGTTCATGGCGTCTGAGCCATCCAGCGACAGTGAAGTGGGGAAGCGGATGTCACGTACGCTGAGGTGGGTAATACGAATGCTCATGGTCGGCTCTTGTTCTGTTCAAGCACTGGGAGCGCTGACTGTAGGTTGTCGAGCGATACAGGCATAATCGCCAAATCTTAACCAGCGATACCGGATTCGATATGTCTCGCTTGCTGCCCGATAACGCCCAGGTGCCTGCCAGCCTCGGCGCACTGAAAATCTCCAGCCGGCAGATCACGCTGCTCAATGCATTGGGCGAGTTTGGCAACCTGCGCCGCGCTGCGGCAGCGATGCACACCACGCAACCGGCGGCCAGCCTGTTGCTGCAGCAACTGGAGGAGCGTCTTGGCGTACGTTTGTTCGAGCGTTTGCCAAGGGGCATGCAAGCAACGCTGTACGGCGAGGTGATGATCCGCTACGCACAGAACGCGTTGCATGAGTTCGAACATGCCCAGGCGCAAATCGCCGAGCTGGCGCGCGGGGCCTTGGGCCTGGTGCGGGTGGGTAGCGTCATGGGGCCGGTGCCGGGCGTGCTGACCAAGGCGATACTGGCTTACAAGCACGACCACCCCAAGGTACGCATCGCCCTGGAAGTGGGTACCAGCGATACTTTGCTGCCCGCCTTGCTGCGCGGTGACTTCGACATGGTGGTGGGGCGCCTGCCGGAGCAGAGCGACAGCCAGGCGCTGAACATCGAGCTGTTCGAAGGCGGTGAGCAGATGCGCGTGATTGCCCGCGCAGGCCACCCCTTGGCCCGCGCCACCGGGCTGCAGTTGGCCGACCTGGTGAGCTTGACCTGGATCCTGCATCCCATTGGCAGCCCGATGCGCCGCCGTGTCGAAAGCGCACTGCAGGCCGGCGGCATGGTGCAGTCGCTGGACATCGTCGAAACCGCCTCGATCCTGGCGACCACGGCCATGCTTGAAACCTCTGAAATGATTGCAGTGGTGCCCAACGACGTGGCCGAGCATTATGCCCGCTATGGCATGGTCGCCATCCTGCCGGTGGAGCTGCCGCTGGCCATGGCCAACCTCGGTGTACTCACCTTGAGTTCACGGCCCCACTCGGTTGCCCTCGATACTTTGCTGCGCTACTTGCGGGCGCAATGACCTTCACCCTGCATGAGGCCCTGCGTCTATGCCGCCGGACATGACCCATTCCAGCTTTTGCAATTGGATCCGCTACAAGCACCTGGTGCTGATCGACACCCTGGCGCGCACGCGCAACATGCATGCAACCGCCACCCGCATGAACCTTAGCCAGCCGGCCCTGAGCAAGATGCTGCGCGACCTTGAGGAGCAGTTCGGCTTCGCCCTGTTCGAGCGCCTGCCGCGCAGCATGCCACCTACCGAACTGGGCGAATACGTAGTGCGTTACGCACAGGGTGCGCTGGCCGAGTCGCAGCAGTTCGTCGACCAGGTCAACCGCTTGCGCAACGGCGGGCACGGCTTTATTCGGGTTGGCGGTATCTTTGCCGCGACTGCATTGGTTCTGCCGCAGGCCATCGCCGCCATCAAGGCGCGCAGCCCGTTACTGTCGATTGAGGTGGTGGAGCACTCCAGCGATCACCTGCTGGCCATGCTCGAGCAGAACAAGCTGGACATCATGATTGGCCGCTTTACCGAGGAACGCTACAGCCAGCTGTTCGACTTCCAGCCCTTGGAGCCCGAACCTTTCAGCCTGGTGGTGAACAGCGAGCACCCGCTCAACCTGCTCGACAGCACCCCCCTTGAAGCGCTGGGCGACTGGCCGTGGGTGCTGTATCCGGTGGGCACGCCGATCCGCAACCGCCTGGAGCAAGCGTTCCGGGTGGCCGGTATCGCCACGCCTGCCGACAGCGTCGAGACTATCTCCATGCCGATGTTCCTGCAACTGCTGCAATCGGCACCGATGATTGCCATGTTGCCGCGCTCGATGGTTGCTGCACAGCTGGCCAGCGGGCAATTCAAGGAGCTGAGCAGCCCCTTGCATGTACCTGCGCTGGAGTATGGCGTGGTCACCCGTAAGGATGAACCGCTGAGCGCTTCGGCCCGGGCGTTTGTCGAGATCCTGCTGGAGGGCGCACAGCGTCGCAGGGCCGTGCAGAGGTAGCCCCGAGGGCCATATGGCGCCGCCCTCATGGCCCCCAGGTGATTGATGATCAGGTGCTGAAATCCGCTTGCGATAACGCCAGGTTATCGCTTGATCGGATCATCTCATTGGGAATGCCACGCAAGGCTTCTTAAAGTGGCCACAGCCATAACAAGAAGTCAGCCGCACCGCCCTGAGAGGTCCCATGCAACTGATTGCCAAATCCGGTGACCCTGCCGTCATCCGCTTAAACCCGCTGGACAATGTACTGATCGCCCGTCAGCCGCTGCCGCAAGGCCTGCGCCTGGAAGCCGAGGCGATTACTGTGCGCCAGCCTATCCCTTCGGGCCACAAGCTCGCCACGGTTCGTGTGGAGCAGGGCCAGCCGCTGCGCCGGTATGGCCAGATCATCGGTTTTGCATCGCAGGCCATCGACGCTGGCGACCATGTGCATGTGCACAACGTCCAGATGGGTGATTTTGCCCGCGACTATGCCTTCGGTGTTGATACCCGCAGCCAGCCGGGCAGCGCAGCGCAGTTCCAGGGCATCGTGCGCGCCGATGGCCGGGTCGCCACCCGCAACTACATCGGCATTCTCACATCGGTGAACTGCTCGGCAACGGTGGCCCGGGCGGTGGCCGACCATTTCCGCCGCGACATCCACCCCGAAGCGCTTGCCGACTACCCGAACATCGACGGGGTGGTGGCCCTGACCCACGGTGCCGGCTGCGCCGTGGACCCCAGCGGCGAAGCCCTTGGCCTACTGCGCCGAACCCTGGCCGGGTACGCCGTGCACCCCAACTTCGCGGCCGTACTGATCATCGGCCTGGGCTGCGAAACCAACCAGATCGAAAGCCTGCTGGAAACCCAGGGCCTGCAGGGCAGCGCACAGTTGCGTGCCTTCACGATCCAGGGCATCGGTGGCACCTCGAAAACCATCGCGGCGGGCATCGAGCAGGTTCGCAGCCTGCTGGCCGAGGCCAACCAAGTGAGGCGCCAACCGGTCAGCGCACAGCATCTGGTCGTCGGCTTGCAATGCGGCGGCTCCGATGGCTACTCGGGGATTACCGCCAACCCCGCACTGGGCAATGCGGTTGACCGTTTGGTGGCGGCCGGTGGTACCGCGATCCTTTCCGAAACCCCGGAAATCTACGGCGCCGAGCACTTGCTGACGCGCCGCGCGGTCAGCCGTGAGGTGGGGGAGAAACTGGTGGCGCGCATTCGCTGGTGGGAAGACTACTGCCAACGTATGAACGCCGAACTGAACAACAACCCTTCGGCCGGTAACAAGGCAGGCGGGCTGACCACCATCCTCGAGAAATCCCTCGGTGCGGTGGCCAAGGCGGGCTCCAGCAACCTGGTCGATGTGTATCAGTATGCCGAAGCCGTGCGCGCACAAGGCCTGGTGTTCATGGACACCCCCGGCTACGACCCGGTCTCGGCCACCGGCCAGGTGGCCGGCGGTGCCAACCTGATCGCGTTCACCACTGGTCGAGGTTCGGCATACGGCTGTGCCCCGGCGCCGTCGATCAAGTTGGCCACCAACAACCGGGTATTCGAGCACCAGCAAGAAGACATGGACGTCAATTGCGGTGGCATCGCCGATGGCTCCACCAGCATCGAGGAGCGGGGTGCTTACATCTTCGAGCAGATGCTGCGCATTGCCTCCGGGGCGCGCAGCAAAAGCGAACAGCACGGCTATGGGCAGAACGAATTCGTGCCCTGGCAGATTGGCGCCGTGACCTGATCGTCCGCTCCCGTCCCTTTTTTGAGGCAACCGTAATGACTCAAATCACACGTTACAACGTGCAAGCGCTCATCGCCTTTGTCGAGCAACTGTTCGTAAAGGCCGGTGCCGATAGCGAAGTCGCCCAGGTGGTCACCCGGGTGCTGCTCGAAGGCGAGCTGCTCGGGCACCGTACTCATGGCCTGAATCTGGTCAGCCGTTACATCGATGGCATGCTCAGCGGGCAGGTCAAGGCCCGCGCACAGGCACTGGAGCAGGTGTCGGACAGTGGTGTTTCCAGCGTGTTCGACGGCCATTATGTACTGGGGCCCTACTGCGTCAGCCGTGCACTGGACTGCGCAGCCAAAGGTGCGGTGGCGCAGGGCATCGGTATCGCCGTGGTGCGCCGGGCTTCGCACATAGGTTGCTTGGCCGCTTATCTGAAGCCCTATACCGACCAAGGCCTGGTGGCCATGGTCTACTCGTCGGACCCCTCTGTGGCGCTGGTCTGCGCCCATGGCGGCGTGGAGCCGGTATACACCCCCAACCCGATTGCTGCCGGTATACCGACCCAGGGCGAGCCGATACTGCTGGACGTCAGCATGTCCACGGTCACCCTCGGGTTGGTGGGCCAATGCCGCGATGCCGGCAGCCGCCTGCCGCACCCGGTGCTGGTGAGCAACGACGGGCAACTGAGTGATGACCCGCGTGATTTCTTCACTACCCCGCCAGGCAGCATCCTGCCTTTGGGGGGGCAGGCCTTTGGTCACAAAGGCTTCGCCCTGGCGCTGCTGGTCGAAGCCCTGACCTCGGGCCTGGCCGGTCATGGACGCAAGGACGAACCCACCCAGTGGGGCGCCTCGGCCACTGCCGTGGTCATTGACCCACGCTTCTTCGGTGGCCTGGAGGCGTTCACCCACGAAACCAGCTTCCTTGGCCGCCTGATCCTGGCGAGCCGCCCGCTCGATCCCGAACGCCCGGTACGCCTGCCCGGGCAGGCCGGCCTTGCCCTGCGTCGCCAGGCACTGGCGCAGGGCGTGAGCCTGTCGCCACAGTTGATGGCCGACCTCGACCGCCTGGCCGGGCTGCTGGAACTGCCGACATTTTCCCAATAATGCACAGTAAGGGTACACAGATGACTGATGAACGATCGAACACCCATCAACCGCTACCGCTAAGTTGTGATGCCAGCGTGTTCGACAGTGGCAGTTGGGTAGGGCGCGTCTGGTTGCCGGAACAGGGGCCGGCGGTGGTGCGGGTGAAGGCTGGCGCCGTCTACGATATCAGCACCCATGTGGCGACGGTCTCGGCGCTGCTTGAAGTGGACGACCCGGCCGCTTACCTGCGTGGCTTGCCGTTGGCCGAGCCGCTCATCGCGCTACCGGCGTTACTGGCCAACAGCGACCCCGCCCGGCGCGACCCGCGCCAGCCATGGCTGTTGGCACCCATCGACCTGCAGGCGGTGAAGGCCGCTGGTGTGACGTTCGCCACCAGCCTGCTGGAGCGTGTGGTTGAAGAGCAGGCCAAGGGCGACCCGGCCAAGGCCGATGCTATCCGTGACACCTTGGCCAGCCGGATTGGCGCCGACCTGTCGCAGATCGTGCCGGGTTCGGCCCAGGCCGAAGCGCTGCGCAAGGTGCTGGTGGAGCAGGGCCTGTGGTCGCAATACCTGGAAGTGGGCATTGGCCCGGATGCCGAAGTGTTCACCAAGGCCCAGCCGCTGTCGGCGGTTGGCCATGGCGCGGACATCGGCATCCACCCCAAGTCCAGCTGGAACAACCCGGAGCCGGAAGTGGTGCTGGCGGTGTCCAGCGATGGCAGCATCAAGGGCGCCATGCTCGGCAACGACGTCAACCTGCGCGACTTTGAAGGGCGTAGTGCCTTGCTGCTGTCCAAAGCCAAGGACAACAACGCCTCCACTGCATTGGGGCCGCTGCTGCGGCTGTTTGACGAAAGCTTCGGGCTGGACGACGTACGCGCTGCCGACGTGGACCTGCGGGTCGAAGGTGAAGACGGTTTCGTGCTGTCGGGTCGCAGCTCCATGCGCCAGATCAGCCGCGACCCGCAAGACCTGGTGCAGCAGACGCTTAACGAAAACCATCAATACCCCGACGGCCTGGTGCTGTTCCTTGGCACCCTGTTCGCGCCCAAGCAGGACCGCGACCAGTCGGGTAACGGCTTTACCCACAAGCCGGGCGATGTGGTGAGCATCAGCAACCCGCAACTGGGTACCCTGTGCAACCGCGTGACCACCAGCGACCTGGCCCCGCAATGGGCGTTTGGCCTGCGCGCGCTGATCGACAACCTTGGCCGGCGTGGCCTGCTGGAGGTTGCAGCCACTGCACGCAGGCCCTGAACGACAGGCTGCGCCAGGGAGGGGCGCAGCATCAACGAGGGATCGTCAAGGCGCTGACAGCGCGGCAACAATAATAATAAAGGTCGACACATGAACCCTATGAAGAAGTACCAGCGCATCACCGTCGTGTTCCTGCTGCTGATCGGCATCGTCAACTACCTGGACCGTAGTGCGCTGTCGATCGCCAACACCTCCATCCAGAAAGACATGATGATCAGCCCTTCGCAGATGGGCATCCTGTTGTCGGCGTTTTCCATCGCCTATGCCTTTGCCCAACTGCCGATGGGCATGATCATCGACCGCCTGGGCAGCAAGATCGCCCTCGGTGCCTCGTTGCTGGGCTGGTCGGTTGCCCAGGCCGCGTTCGGCATGGTCAGCAGTTTTGCCGGTTTCATGGGCCTGCGAGTATTGCTGGGGATTGGCGAGGCGCCGATGTTCCCGTCGGCCGCCAAGGCCTTGTCGGAGTGGTTCGATGCCAACGAACGCGGCACACCAACCGGCGTGGTGTGGTCGTCGACCTGTCTTGGCCCCTGCCTGGCACCGCCGTTGCTGACGCTGTTCATGGTCAACTTCGGCTGGCGCGGCATGTTCATCATTACCGGCGTGATCGGCGTGGTACTGGCGGTGTGCTGGCTGAGCTTCTACAAAAGCAAGGCGCGATACCTGGCCGAGCTGGCCGCCGAAGGCAAACCGCTGCCGGATGAGCACCTGGCGCCTGCGGCCTCGGTTCATGCGCCGAAGCCTTCCTACTTTGCCGGCTGGCTCGACCTGTTCAAGCACCGCAGCACCTGGGGGGCGGTACTGGGCTTCATGGGTGTGATCTACATGCTGTGGCTGCACCTGACCTGGTTGCCGGGTTACTTCGAGCGTGAGCACGGCCTTGACCTGTACAAGACCGCCTGGGTCGTGTCGCTGGCCTACGGTTTTGGCGCGGCAGGTACCATCGTTGCCGGCCGCTTCTGCGACTGGCTGGTAAAGCGTGGCATGAGTGTTCTGGGCAGCCGCAAGTTCAGTGTCATCACCGGTCTGGTGCTGGCAGCACTGTTCACCTTGCCGCTGTCGTTCGTCACCGGCCTGACCGGCTGCATCATCCTGCTGTGCCTGGCGCTGTTCAGCATCAACATGGCCAGCGCAACGGCCTGGATGATCGTCAACACCATCGTCGACAGCCAGCGCGTGGCCTCGTTCGGTTCGATCCAGAACTTCGGCGGTTATATCGCCGGCTCTGTCGCGCCGATCGTGACCGGCTTCAGCATCCAGTATTCGGGCTCGTTCGCCACGGCGTTCATGATCAGTGCGGTGGTGGCGCTGTGCTCGGCGGTGGCTTACTTCCTGCTGCTGCAGGCGCCGCTTGGCAGCGTGAAGGCAGAGGCGGGGGACATGGTCACCGCGACGGAGTGACTCACGGTACTTGCCAGGCGTGCTAGTCTGTATGTATAACCAGTATTTGTTCCAGCCGCCTGACTCTGTATTTGTGATCGCTCATTCCGTCGACGACCCGTTCTACTACCTGCACAATTTCCGCCAGGTGCTGCTGTGGGTAGAACAGCGCTACCAGGACCTGCTCGATGAACAGGAGCTGGCGTTCATCCAGGCCTTCAACCAACTGGAGGCGCCAGCTCAGGCCTTGATGGTGCGCATGGTCATGCGCAAGGGCGAGTTGTTTCGCAGCGACCGGCTGGACTACGTCGAAATCGGCGATACCGTGCTGGCGCTGCAGCCGTTGCAGGCGCTCGGCTGGGTACGCGAGTCCGAGCAACTGGCGCTGGAGCAACTGTTCGCCTTGCTGCGCAAAGACGAGCTGGCCCATTGCTTCGCCCCGCTATTGACCCGCCCCCGCGCCGCCAAGCAGGACCTGCTGGCACAGCTGCAACCCTTGAAACTGGCTGCCCGACCACTGAGCGAGTGGTTCCCCGACAGCGAAGTACGCATTGTCCAGTGGTGCCTGCAGCCCCTGTGCGACCGCATGCGCTTGCTGTTTTTCGGCAACCTGTACCAGGACTGGTCTGACTTCGTCCTCGCCGACCTGGGGGTGCTGCGGTACGAGCAGGTACCGTTCAGCACCGATTCACGCGCCTTGCAGCAACGTGCCGAAGTCGACCTGGCCATGGCGCTGCACCAGTGCGCCGAGCGGCTGGAGCAGGGCGGCGACCCGCTGCCCATCCTCGCCGCCTTGCAGGGCCTGCACAGCGACAACCCCTGGCTGGCCCGGCGCCATGCGCGGCTGCAATTCGCCCTGGGCCAACACTGCGAGCGCCTGGCTGAATGGGACCTGGCCATGGCCGTGTATGCGCAGTGCAACCATGCCCAGGCGCGTATCCGCCAGGTGCGGGTGCTGGAGCGCAGCGAACAGTGGCCCCAGGCCCACGCATTGGCGTTGCAGCTGGCTGCGGCACCTGCCAATGCGCTGGAAGTGCAGGCGCTGGAGCGCATGCTGCCGCGCCTGGCGCGAAAACTCGGCGGCCCGCCACAGCGGCGCCAGCGGGTTGCGCCACTGGAGCTGATCGAACTCGAACTGCCCCGCGAGCACGCAGCACTCGGCGTGGAGGAAGCCGTCCGCCAGCATCTGGCACAAGCGGGAGGCCAGGCACACTACGTGGAGAACACGCTGTTCAACAGCCTGTTTGGCCTGTTGTGCTGGGAGGCCATCTTCGCGCCGGTGCCCGGCGCGTTCTTCAACCCGTTCCAGGCAGGGCCGCAAGACCTGCACGACAGCGACTTCCAGCAACGGCGCAGTGCGCTGTTCGATCACTGCCTCGGTCGGCTCGACGATGGCAGCCATCACCAGGCGATTCTCGACTGCTACAAGGCCAAGCAGGGTTTGCAGTCGCCATTCGTGTTCTGGTCCATGCTCAGCGAGGAACTGCTGGAACAGGCCTTGGCTTGCCTGCCAGCGGCCCAGTTGAAGCAGTGCTTCCTGCGCCTGTTGCAGGACATTCGCAGCAACCGTGCCGGCATGCCCGACCTGATCCAGTTCTGGCCCGAGCAGGGCCGTTATCGCATGGTCGAGGTGAAGGGCCCAGGTGACCGCCTGCAGGATAACCAACTGCGCTGGCTGGAATTCTGCCGGCAACACGGGCTACCGGTCGCGGTGTGCCATGTGCGCTGGTGCGACACACCTTGAGCTACAGCGTGGCGGTGCGCGCCTTGTGCGAGTTCAGTGCCAAGGTGGGTGACCTGGACCTGCGCTTCACCCCGTCGCCCACCGCTCAAGAGGGCATTGAAGGGCACCAGCGGGTAGTGGCACGGCGTGCTGCCGGCTACGAGTCGGAAATTACCCTCGAAGGCCAGTTCGAAACCCTCAAGGTGCGCGGCCGTGCCGACGGTTATGACCCGGCCAGCAATCGCCTGGAAGAGATCAAGACACACCGTGGCGACCTCGCGCGCCAGCCGGCCAACCACCGGCAGTTGCACTGGGCGCAGGCCAAGGTCTATGGCTGGCTGATGTGTCAGGCACGTCAACTGCCAGCCATTGAGGTGACGTTGGTGTACCTGGACGTCGACAGCGATGGGCAGACGCTGTTCAGTGAGCATTACACGGCGACTGAACTGCGGGCCTTCTTCGAAATCCAGTGTCAGCGCTTTCTGGGCTGGGCTCAATGCCAGCAACGACGTCTGGCCGAACGCGACCAGGGCCTTCAGGCACTGAGCTTTCCCTACCCACAGTTCCGCCAGGGCCAACGGCAATTGGCCGAAACCTTGTACAAGGCGGTGAGTACCGGCCGTTGCCTGATGGCCCAGGCCAGCACCGGCATTGGCAAGACCCTCGGGACCTTGTTCCCGCTGCTCAAGGCCATGGTGCCGCAGCAGCTGGACAAACTGTTCTTTCTTACGGCCAAGACGCCGGGCCGGGCGCTGGCGCTGGATGCCATGCGCCAGATTACCGAAGCAACGCCGCAGCCCGCGTTGCGCACACTGGAGCTGATCGCCCGCGACAAAGCCTGCGAGCACCCGGACAAGGCCTGTCATGGCGAGTCCTGCCCATTGGCGGCGGGTTTCTACGACCGCTTGCCGGCGGCGCGCGAAGCGGCGGCAGCACGGCCGCTGCTCGACCGCGCCAACCTGCGCGAAGTGGCCTTGGCACATCAGGTATGCCCTTACTACCTGGGCCAGGAGATGGCCCGCTGGGTCGACGTGCTGGTCGCCGACTACAACTACTACTTCGATGCGCATGCGCTGCTGTACAGCCTTGCCCAGCTCAACCAGTGGCGCGTTGCCGTGCTGGTGGACGAGGCGCACAACCTGGTCGAGCGTGGGCGCGGCATGTACAGCGCCAGCCTCGACCAGGGCCAGTTGCTGGCGTTACGCCAGAGCAAACCACCCGGGCTTGGCAGTGCGCTGGACCGGCTGAACCGCCAATGGAATGCACTGTATAAAGAGCAGCGTGCACCGTACAAGGCCAGCGAGTCGGTGCCCGAAGGCTTGCTGCGTACCTTGCAGCAGTGCATCGGGCTGATTCATGATCAGATGAACCAGGCGCCCGCACACTTGGACCCGCAGGTGTTGCAGTTCTTCTACCAAGCCTTGCAATTCACCCGGGTGGCCGAGCTGTTCGACGAGCACTTCCTGTTCGACATCAGCCAGCGCCAGGGCCCACGCAAGCGCCGGCTGGCCACGCTGTGCCTGCGCAATGTCACCCCCGCGCGCCTACTGGCCCCGCGCATGCAGGCGGCGCGTAGCGTGACGCTGTTTTCCGCCACATTGACCCCGCGGCATTTCTACAGCGACCTGCTGGGCATGCCAGCCGACACCGCCTGGCTGGAAGTGGCTGCGCCGTTTCGCGCAGAGCAACTTGAGGTGCGGATTGCCAGCCAGGTGTCTACCCGCTACCAGCAGCGTCACGCCTCTCTGGCGCCAATCGTCGAGCTGATGGCCCGGCAGTATGAGCGGATGCCGGGCAACTACCTGGCGTTCTTCAGCAGTTTCGAATACCTGCGGCAGGTGGCAGGGCTGTTGGCAGAGCAGCATGCGCAGATTCCGCAATGGGCTCAGGAACCGGGCATGGACGAGGCGGCCCGTCAGGCATTTCTCGATCGTTTTGTCAGCGACGGGCAGGGCATCGGCTTTGCCGTATTGGGCGGTGCTTTCGGTGAGGGGGTGGATTTACCGGGCACGCGGCTGATCGGCGCCTTTGTCGCCACTCTCGGGCTGCCGCAGGTCAACCCGGTCAACGAGCAGTTCAAGCAGCGCCTTGGGCGGCAGTTTGGTGCGGGGTTCGATTACGCCTATCTCTACCCGGGGGTGCGCAAGGTGATCCAGGCGGCGGGCCGGGTTATCCGAGGTGACCAGGACCGTGGCGTACTGGTGCTGATTGATGAGCGCTTCGCCGAGCCCCGGGTGCAGCAGATGTTCCCAGGGTGGTGGCCGACGGCCATTTAGTTGGCTGGCCGGCTTAGCGCCGTACGGGCGGCCCTCGACGCTGTAAATGGGTTAAGATCTGGCCCGTTCAGCTATAAGTCCCTGAATATCAAGATGATGGCACTGCTTCGGGTTCGAATGGCGTGCGCTTGAAACGTCATTGGCCCTTGTTCATCAATCGTTTCGACTTGCTTCAGATGCTGGCCGGCTCAATACCGGCCGCCGCTTCGCTACAGGATTCACGTTTTGTCCGATCTCTCCAACAATCCCCTGCTGCAGTACATGGCCCGCCTGGCCCCATCCAGCCAGCAAACCATGCGCTACATCCTTCAGGACGCCGCCGACCGGCTGGGCTTTGTCGACTGCAACATCGTCGATGTGCCTTGGCATCGGCTCGAACCCGGCCATGTGATTGCGCTGGTGGCTGCCCTGCGTGCCGACGGATATGCCCCCAACAGCTCGTCGCTGTACGTCAACGCGATTCGCGGGGTGATGAACGAGGCCTGGCGGCAGGGCCTGATCGATCATGAGCAGCTGTTGCGCATTCGCGAGGTCAAGCCGGCCACTGGCACTCGCCTGCCACCCGGGCGCAACTTGCGGCGCAGCCTGATTCGCGAGCTGATGGATGTGTGCGCGGCCGACCCTCGGCCGCAAGGCGTACGCGATGCCGCGATCATTGCCTTGCTGTACGGTACCGGCATGCGCAAGTCGGAGTCGGTCGACATCGACCTGAACCAGGTCGATTTCCAGGCGCGTAGCCTGCAGGTGGTGGGCAAGGGCAACCACCAATTGGTCAAGTATGCCCCGCCATGGGCATTCGAGAAGTTGCAGGCTTGGCTCGACCTGCGCCGCCAGGACCTGCCTGCCGGTGCGGAAGATGACCCGTTCCTGTTCAACCGCATCCGCCGTGGCAGCCACATTACCCGGGCGCGCATTACCAAACATGCCATCTACTACATCGCCCGCCAGCGCGGTGCGCAGGTGGGGGTGAAGATCATGCCGCATGACTTCCGTCGGGCATTCATTACCCGGGTGATCGAAGAGCACGACCTGTCGATTGCGCAGAAGCTGGCACACCATGCCAATATCCAGACCACGGCCATCTACGACCGGCGCGATGACAACGAACGCCGCCGTGCGGTGGACCGCTTCGACTACTGAGTCTTGATGTATTCGGGGCCGCTTTGCAGCCCCGATTGCATTTCTGCTGGCACCGAAACAGGGCCAGTGCGCGCCCCCGCTTTGTGCGCAATTCCCCCGTATGCCCTGTGCCAGAGCGGCTTTGAGAAAAGTTTCATCTGCCTTCACCTGCGAAGTTGGCCCGCAAACTGCTATATCCAGCCTGCGAATTTGATCGAGTGGTCAGGCCGTGCGCGCTAGCAGCCGCCCGCGCCGGACCCTCTAAACGGCCAGCAGGCCACGAATTTCAGGGGCCGCAGGATGTCGCTCGCGGAGCAGATCGAACAACAACAAGACGATGCAGGCTGGAGCGCCCACCTGCAGTTGCGCTTTGTCAGGCGCGACGACGTGACCCGCCTTGGTGCGTGGCGCCATTTCGGACCTCTTTTGGTGCAGCGGCCTTTCTATCCTGAAGGTGCCCCGTGCCATGTCTATGTGTTGCACCCGCCGGGAGGCATCGTCGCCGGCGACCGCCTGGAACTGGATATCCACCTGGAACCTGGCAGCCACGCGCTGCTGACCATGCCCGGCGCCAGCAAGTTCTACCGCAGCATCGGCCCCACCGCACGGCTGACCCAGCGTTTTCGGCTGGCGGCGGGCAGCACCCTGGAATGGCTGCCGCAAGACAGCATTTTCTTCTCCGGCGCCCGCGCCAGCCTCGACAGCCGTTTCACCCTGGAACCCGGGGCGCGGCTGCTGGCCTGGGAAACCTTGTGTCTCGGGCGCCCGGTCATGAACGAGCGTTTCGAGCAGGGCAGGCTGGACAGCCGTTTGCACATTGAACTGCCCGACGAAGTCGGCCTGCACGAACGCCTGCGCATCGAAGGCGGGCGCCTGGACAAGCTCGGCGGCCACCCGCTGCTCGCCACGTTCTGTGCAGCACCGGCCGACCAGGCGGTGCTGGAGCAAGTTCGCCCGCTGCTGGATGAGCTGGCCACCCCGGCCGGCGCGACCCTGCTGGGTTCGTTGCTGGTCATCCGTGTGCTCGACCACGACAACCAACACCTGCAACGCACCCTGCAACGCCTGTGGCATGTGCTGCGCCCGGCCGTCCTTGGCCTGCCAGCTTGCCCACCACGCATTTGGGCCACCTGAGAGAGCGCCATGGAGCTGACCCCGAGAGAGAAAGACAAACTGCTGCTGTTTACCGCCGCACTGCTGGCGGAACGGCGCCTGGCCCGTGGCCTGAAGCTGAACTACCCGGAAGCGGTGGCGCTGATCAGCGCCGCCGTGCTCGAAGGCGCACGCGATGGCCGCACCGTGGCCGAGTTGATGAGCCTGGGGCGCGAAGTGCTGACCCGCGAGCAGGTGATGCCCGGCATTGCCGAAATGCTCCACGACGTGCAGGTCGAAGCGACCTTCCCGGATGGCACCAAGCTGGTGACCGTGCATGACCCCATCGTCTGAACCTGCCAAGGAGCCCCGCATGATTCCAGGTGAAATCCAGGTCGCTGCTGGCGACATCGAACTGAACAGTGGCCGGGAAACCGTCAGCGTCAGCGTGGCCAACCACGGTGACCGGCCGGTGCAGGTCGGCTCGCATTACCACTTCTACGAAGTCAACGACGCGTTGGTGTTCGACAGAGCGCCCACCCTGGGCTTTCGTCTGGACATTCCGGCCGGCACTGCCGTGCGTTTCGAGCCAGGCCAGGCGCGCACCGTGCAATTGGTGGCCTACGCCGGCAAGCGTGAGGTCTACGGCTTCCAGGGCAAGGTGATGGGTGCACTGGAGGGCAAGGTATGAGCCGTATTTCCCGCCAGGCCTATGCCGACATGTTCGGCCCCACGGTGGGCGACCGCGTGCGGCTGGCCGACACGGCGCTGTGGGTTGAGGTAGAGAAGGACTTCACGATCTATGGCGAAGAAGTGAAGTTCGGCGGCGGCAAGGTGATCCGCGACGGCATGGGGCAAGGTCAGATGCTGGCCGCCGAAGCCATGGACCTGGTGCTGACCAACGCGCTGATCATCGACCACTGGGGCATCGTCAAGGCCGATATCGGCATCAAGCACGGGCGTATCGCGGTGATCGGCAAGGCCGGCAACCCCGATGTGCAGCCGGGCGTTAACGTACCGGTCGGGCCAGGTACCGAAGTGATCGCGGCCGAGGGCAAGATCGTCACCGCCGGCGGCGTGGACTCGCATATCCATTTCATCTGCCCGCAGCAGGTGGACGAGGCGCTGAACAGTGGCGTCACCACCTTCATCGGCGGCGGCACCGGGCCGGCCACCGGCACCAATGCCACCACCTGCACGCCCGGCCCCTGGTACCTGGCGCGCATGCTGCAGGCCGCCGACAGCCTGCCGATCAACATCGGTTTGCTGGGCAAGGGCAATGCCTCGCGGCCTGAAGCGCTGCGTGAGCAGATTGCGGCTGGTGCGGTGGGCCTCAAGCTGCATGAGGACTGGGGCTCGACGCCGGCCGCCATCGACTGTTGCCTGGGCGTGGCCGAGGAAATGGACATCCAGGTGGCGATCCACACCGACACACTCAACGAATCCGGTTGCATCGAAGACACCTTGGCGGCCATCGGCGACCGCACCATCCATACCTTCCACACCGAAGGTGCCGGCGGTGGCCATGCGCCGGACATCATCCGCGCGGCGGGGCAGGCCAACGTGTTGCCTTCCTCGACCAACCCGACCCTACCGTACACGGTCAACACCGTCGACGAGCACCTGGACATGCTGATGGTCTGCCACCACCTTGACCCAAGCATTGCCGAGGACGTGGCCTTTGCCGAATCACGCATCCGCCGCGAAACCATCGCAGCCGAGGACATTCTCCACGACATGGGCGCCTTTGCCATGACGTCGTCCGACTCCCAGGCCATGGGCCGGGTCGGGGAAGTGGTATTGCGTACCTGGCAGGTCGCGCACCAGATGAAGCTTCGCCGTGGGCCTCTGGCGCCCGACACCGCCTACAGCGATAACTTCCGGGTCAAGCGCTACATCGCCAAGTACACCATCAACCCGGCACTCACCCATGGCATCGGCCACGAAGTGGGGTCGGTGGAGGCGGGCAAGCTGGCCGACCTGGTGCTGTGGTCGCCGGCGTTCTTCGCGGTCAAGCCGGCGCTGGTGATCAAGGGTGGAATGATCGTCACCGCACCCATGGGCGATATCAACGGCTCCATCCCCACGCCGCAGCCGGTGCACTACCGGCCCATGTTCGGCGCTCTGGGCGCGGCGCGGCATGCCACGCGCATGACCTTCCTGCCCCAGGCGGCCATGGACCGCGGCCTGGCAGAGGAGCTGAACCTGCGCAGCCTGATAGGCGTGGTCAACGGCTGCCGCCGCGTGCGCAAGCCGGACATGGTCCACAACACCTTGCAGCCGCTGATCGAGGTCGATGCGCAAACCTACCAGGTGCGTGCCGATGGCGAGCTGCTGGTCTGCGAGCCGGCCAGCGAGTTGCCGCTGGCCCAGCGTTATTTCCTGTTTTGAAGGAGTACCAATGATTGTCTTGACCCGCCGCATCACCGAGCCCGGCACGCTCACCGAAACCGGCACTGTCACCCTGGATGTGGACAGCCGTATCAAGAGCCGCCTGCGCGTGACCCTGGACGATGGCCGCGAAGCCGGCCTGATGCTCGAACGCGGCCACCTGCTACGCGGGGGAGAGTTGCTTGCCGATGCCGATGGCAGCCAGCTGATTCGCGTGCTGGCGGCACCCGAAACGGTGTCGACGGTGCGCTGTGCCGACCCGCACCTGTTGGCCCGTGCGGCCTATCACCTGGGGAACCGCCACGTGCCCCTGCAGATCGAGCCTGGCCTGCTGCGTTTTCAGCACGACCATGTGCTGGACGACATGCTGTGTGGTCTGGGCCTGACGGTGGAGGCTGAACAGGCGCCGTTCGAGCCCGAAGCGGGCGCCTACCAGAGCGCGCCGCATGGCCACAGCCATGCCCACGGCAACGATCACCCGTTCGTTCGCCTGCCTGCCCATTCCTGAACTGCCCTGGAGCAACCCATGAAAAAGACCTTCGCCCTGTTTCTACTGATGCTGGCGCTGCCGGCTTTCGCTCACCCTGGGCATGACAGCAATCCGTTGCACGATGGCCTGCTGCACCCGCTGACGGGCCTTGACCACCTGCTGATGCTGTTGGGCACTGGCGTACTCGCTGCACTGACCCGACGTAGCCTGATGCTGCCCTTGGCAACCCTGGCGGCGATGTTTGGCGGGGCAGTCTTTGGCCACTTGTTCGGTGACGTGCTGGGCATGGAAACCCTGATTGCCGTGTCGCTGCTGGTGGCCGCCGGGGCGGTGCTGCTACCGAGCCGGCAGTTGCTGCTGGCCATGGCCATGCCGGTGTTTGCCCTGTTCCACGGCTGGGCCCATGGCGTGGAAGCCACGCCAAGCGCGTTCTGGCAGTTCAGCGCCGGCTTTGTCACGGTCAGCGGCTTGCTGTTGGCGGTGGGCTTCGCCGTCGGGTGCCTGCTGCGCCGGCACAGTGGCCTGCAGAAAGCCTTCGGTGGTGGCCTGCTGGCCGGTGCCGCGCTGGTGCTGGCCGGTTGATGGACAGCGACCTGGCGTTGCTGCGCCTGTTGCAGCTGGCCAGCCCCGGCCTGCCGGTGGGCGGCTTTACGTATTCGCAAGGCCTGGAGTGGGCGGTCGAGGCGGGCTGGGTGAAAGGCGTGGACGGCTTCGCTGCCTGGCAGCGCGAGCAGGTCGAAGACACCTTGGCGTGCCTGGACTGGCCGGTGCTGGCGCGCCTGTATCACGCGTGTCAGGCCCAGGACGCCGAGGCCTTCAGCCACTGGAGCCGCTTCTTGCTGGCCAACCGCGAAACCGCCGAGCTGCGCCTGGAAGAGCAGCAGCGTGGTGCGGCCTTGGCGCGGCTGCTCGACGGCTGGCAACTGGGCCAGTCACCCGCATGGCGTGCCAGCCTTGAACTGACCCAGTTGGGCGGTATGGCCTGGTTGGCTGCGCACTGGGGCATTCCACTGCGTCAGCTGGCCCTGGGCCATGGCTTTGCCTGGCTCGAAGGCGCGGTCATGGCCGGGGTCAAGCTGGTGCCGTTCGGCCAGCAGGCGGCCCAGACCTTGCTGCGCGACCTGGGCACCGAATTGCCCGCTGCACTTGACCAGGCCCTGGCGCTGGCCGATGACCAGCTCGGTGGCGGCCTGCCATTGCTGGCCATTGCCTCATCGCGTCACGAAACCCAATACACCCGTTTGTTCCGTTCCTGAGGACTGCCTTCATGCAAAGCTATCAACAACCCCTGCGCGTCGGTGTCGGCGGCCCGGTCGGCTCTGGCAAGACCGCACTGCTGGAAGCGCTGTGCAAGGCCATGCGCGATCACTACCAGATCGCTGTGGTTACCAATGACATCTACACCAAGGAAGACCAGCGCATCCTCACCGAAGCCGGCGCCCTGGAGCCGGAGCGCATCGTGGGCGTGGAAACCGGCGGTTGCCCGCACACGGCCATCCGCGAAGACGCCTCGATGAACCTGGCCGCCGTTGAGGCGCTGGCGCGCAAGTTCGGTAACCTTGAGGTCATTTTCGTGGAAAGCGGCGGTGACAACCTCAGCGCCACGTTCAGCCCGGAGCTGGCCGACCTGACGATCTATGTGATCGACGTGGCTGAGGGCGAGAAGATTCCGCGCAAGGGCGGCCCGGGTATTACCAAGTCGGACTTCCTGGTGATCAACAAGACTGATCTGGCGCCCTATGTGGGGGCTTCGCTGGAAGTGATGGAGCGCGACACCCAGCGCATGCGCCCGCAGCGGCCGTGGACGTTCAGCAACCTGAAGAAGGGCGAGGGGTTGCAGGCGGTGATCGACTTTATCGTCGAACGCGGGATGCTGGGCGTGCGCGGCTGACTAAACGCGTCCCTTGTGGGAGCGGGCGTGCCCGCGAAGCAGGCGACTCGGTGCCTGGCACCGGCTTTGCCGGTGTTCGCGGGCACGCCCGCTTCCACAGGAGTGTGTGGTGCCTTGGAGCTTAGGTGTGGCAGCAGTGGGGCTTTTCTGGCTGCCCTTCATACCGGTCATGGTGCCGCACCCAGTCCATGGTCCCGCCTTCGTTGCGCCCCAGTGGCGCAATGTCCAGGAAGTTGTAGGTGTTGACCAGGATGTCCAGCCCACGGGCATAGGTCGAGTAGGTGTGGTAAACGCTGCCGTCCGCTTCACGGTAGAACGCGCTCAGGCCAGGCAACTCGCTTTCACTGCCGTCATACGGCTCATAGTTGTACTGCCGTTCTCCCTCGCTGCCCACACTGACGCCAAAGTCCTCGTTGAAACCACTGCCCTGTGACGAGTACCACGGGAACTGCCAGCCCATGCGGCGGCGAAACGCCTGAAATTCGGCATAGGGGGCCCGCGACACCGCCACCAGCGACACGTCGTGGTGCGCCAGGTGCAGGTTGGCGCCGTCAAAGTGGTCGGCCAGGAACGAACAGCCGGTGCAGCCTTCACTCCAGCCTTCGGCGAACATGAAGTGATAAAGCAGTAGCTGGCTGCGGCCTGCGAACAGGTCAGCCAGGCTCAGTTCGCCGTCCGGCCCCTGGAAGCGATAGCCTTGCTCGACCTTGACCCAGGGCAGGGCGCGCCGCGCTGCGGACAGCGCGTCGCGGTGGTGGGTAAAGGCCTTTTCGTGCAGCCAAAGTTGCCGGCGTGCTGCCAGCCACTGGCTACGGGAAACCACCGGGTGCCTGCTTTCGCTTGTGCTCATGGTGCTGTCTCCACACTGGGGATTCACACACTAGTCGAGCACGCGTTTGCCGATTCGACAGGCACTGGTAGCCGGGCGATGAGTGGTTATCCGCTTAGCCCGAATGGGCAATGTGGCCCTCGGTCAGTTCATCTGCGGCGTCAGCCTCTCCGGGCAGCGCGGTGATCACGCTGAAGTCGCTGACTTCCACCTTACCGCCGCCATACCCCAGCAAATGGAAGGAAAACGCTTTGCGTTCGGTCGGGTTGTCGAAGCTGAACTCCATCTCCAGCGGTTCGTCGGCGGTGACCTTCACCTCGGCAGGCAGGCCCAGTGGCACATCCTGCTCCAGTTGCTTGGCCTTGAGCTGGATGTAGGCGACACGCTTGGGGTCCAGCGAGCGCACCTTCACCCGCACGCGGGTGTGCGAGCCTTCCGGCATTTCAAGGTACTGGGCGCCGATCAGGTTATCGGCCCAGTCATCGTGAATGCGCTTGCGCAGCTTGATCGGCGAAGGGCCGCCGAACTGGTAACGCAGGTTAAGCGGGGTTTGCAGCAGGGACTGGTCGAGTACCCCGGCCAAAGCGCCGATCTGCTGGCCGAGCAGGCTGTCGCCCGGGCCCAGATAGCGGGCCTGGTCGGCAATGAAGCCCTCGCTGGCGTAACGCCGGCAGCGCTGCTGGAAGTCACATTCGGTGAAGACGCCCTGGCCGTTGTGATAGCGCAGCATGCCATTGGTGTAGGAAATCATTTCGCGGCCGGTATCGTAGTCGCGGTACAGCGAGCGACCACCAAGCGCTATTGGAATGGGCAGTGCAAAGTAGTCGAGCACGGAGGTGGCCAGGTCGATATGGCCGTACGTGCCGCGCTTGATGTGGGGCAGTTGCGCCTGCTCCGGCGCCAGGGTGAGGTTGAAGCCCCAGGACGAGGCCAGGCGCACACCGTCGATGCCGTGGGATTCGTCGGAGGTCACCACCACCAACGTGTCCTTCAGCACGCCCTGGCGTTCCAGGTTATCGAGAAACGCCCCCAGTGCATCGTCCAGGTAAGCCACGGCAGCCTGTTTGGGCGTGTCATAGCGTTCCAGGTAATCGGCGGGTGCCGAATACGGCTGGTGCGTGCCCACGGTAAGCAGGGTCAGCATCCAGGGTTTGTCCTGCTTTTGCAGCTGGCCGACGTAATCCAGGGCACCTTCGAAGAAGGCCCGGTCATCCTTGCCCCAAGGGAAATCCAGGTAGTTCTTGTTGCGGAACCACTCGAGGCCGTGCACCGAATCGAAGCCGATGTGCGGCATGATGCGGTCCTTGGCCATGAAGCGCAGGCCGGCCCCTTGCAGGTAATGGGTGGTAAAGCCGGCCTGGCGCAGTTGCGCCGGCAGGCAGGCCTGGTTGCGTTCGTTCTGGGTTAGCAGCTCGACGCCCTTGGGCGTGCCATTGGCCAGTTTGTCGTAGTCACCACACAGCATCGCGTACAGGCCGCGGATGGTCTGGTGGGTGTGCAGCACGTAGTCCGGGGTGTTCATGCCGCGCTCGGCCCACTGGCTGACCTTGGGCATCAGGTCTTCGTCGAAGCGGCTGTGCAGGGCCTGGCGATTGGGCCGCAGGTAGGCCCCGGGGATACCTTCCACCGTGATGACCAGCAGGTTGCGAGCACTGCCTGGCCCGGCCAGTAGGCGCTGGCCATGCAGGTCGGATTGCGTCAGGCCGCTGCTGGCCAGCGGCGTGAACGTTTGCGTGCGGCCCATCCAGCCCTCGGCCTTGCGCTCCAGGGTGCCCACCCCGGCAGACATCAGTTGGTGGGTGAGGTTGTATTGCCGCCATTGATCGGCGTCGCTGGGGACCAGCTGCTGGCTGCCCCAGTGGGTAGCGAACAGCAGCGCGGGAATGGCCCAGGCCTTGCGCGGCAGCGGCGGGCTGCGCCGGGTGCGGCCACGCCAAGCGGTGGCCAGCCAGGCCAGCAGGCCTGCGCCCATTACCCAGGGCAGCCAGGCATGGGCTAGGCCGCCGCCGGTAGAGTTCTCCATGAATTGCGGGTCGACGAGGTACGTCAGGTCGGCGCTGGTGGGCAACCGGCCCACCGCGCTCACGAGTTCGGCCGAGGCCACCCACAGGGCAGCCCAGGCCAGCAGCACGGGCAGGGCCAGCCACCATGGCCGACGGTGCAGCAGCAAGACCAGCAGGCTGCCGAGGGCGAGGTCGGACAGGTAACCGAGCGGGTTGGACCAACCCAGCATGGCGCGCGTACCCAGTGGGATCACCAGCACCAGGGCTGCCAAGGCGGCAAGCCGGGTACGTGGGTGGTCGGACAGGTTCTTCACAAAAACTTCCCTTTTGCCATTAAATCGTCATGCATCTGTGCTGGATGATAACAGGCCGGGGAAGGGAAAGCGGTTCGCTACAAGGCTGGTAACCAAAAGCCTGGCACGCTTGCGCGGGCCAGGCTGAGGGCAAGTATCAGAAGTAGTAGGGGAATTTCAGGCTGAAGGAAAAGTCAGGCGCATCATCGGTCAGACCAATGGACAGGTTAGGTACGATGGTGAGGTTGTTGGTGGCAGCGAAGGTCAGGCCGACGTTGAAGTTGGCCGCGTTGTAGTCACTGTTGGAGATGGACTGCCAGTCACCGCCATCGGGTTTGATCTTGCTTTTGCGGGCGAACTGGTCAGACACCGAGAACGACATACTCATCTTTTCGTTCAGGGCAAAGGCGATACCGCCACCAATCTGCCAGGAGTCGCCGAGTTTCACGTCACCGGGCACCTTGCTGTTGACCTGTGGGCTGATATCGCTGAACGAGTCCTGCATATTGTAGGTGTACGACAGGCTGCCGAACAGCACGGCTGGGTCGAAGGTCTTGACCAGGGAGATGCCAGGCGTGATCGACCACACACCGTTGCCGGTTGGCAGGCTGTCCGGTACCGACAGGTTGCTGTTGCCGTCGACCTCGCGCAGCTTGATGCCATACGGGTCCTTGCCGGTCGGTGCCTTGACCCGCAGGGTGGCGACGGCGTCTGGCCAGGTTTCGTCCTCGTCGATGAACTTATAGGCCACACCCACGTTGATATCGCCAATTTCAGGGTCGCGGGTAACGGTGGCATCCGAGGTACTGGCCCCGGCGCCACCGGCGCCGCCAGAAGAGTAGGTGGACTCGCGGTAGACCACGGGTACGTTGATGTCGAACTGCCAGCGCTGCGCCAGGTTGTAGCGCGCGGTCATGTCCAGGGTCCAGTTGTCGGCCTTGATGCGGTCGAGGTTGATACTGCCGAGGAAGATCGAGTCCAGCGCCAGAAAGCCATTGAGCGTGAGCGCCCGGGTATCGTAATGGGTGTAGGTAACACCTGTTTCGAAGCTGAACTTGCCGCCGCCAAAGAAGCCGCTGGCCTCGTCATACAGGTTGGACACGCTCTGCGCCGGTTCCGAATCGGCCGTCAGCGCCTGGCCGTAGGAGCTGCCTGTAGTGCCTGGTGCGCCAGACGCAACGGTCTGCGCCCCCTTGACCCCCTCGGCGGGGGACTTGACCAGGCGTTTGGGTGGCGCCGCCGCAGGGGCCTCCTCGACCTGGCGCACGCGCTGCTCAAGCACCATCAGCGCCTGTTGCTGCGCCTCGTAACGGCGCTTGAGTTCTATCAGTTCCTGTTTCAGCGCTTCGACCTGCGGGTCGGCGGCTGCGTAGAGTGCGGTGGGTGCCAGGGTAGTCAAGCAAACAAAAGCGCGAAGCGTAAAAGATCGGTACATGGAGTTGCCGTCCCTTCCAACTACTTTTGATGAGACAGAGCGTAGATCAGTATCCGAAGGTACGTAGACCTTTGAGCTGGTCAAGGCTGCCGTTCAGCGACGCAGCGGTCGGTACGCTCTCGCGCATGACAACGTTCAATGAGGTGACGTTGCTGACCAGGTTGCCGTTACCGAGCAGCGTCGAGTTCTGCATCAGGCCGCCTTGGGCCAGGCGCTGAACGCTGCTGCCCTGGTTGTTGCTGGCGTTGATGTTGAGCTGCACGCCCACGCCGCTGGATGACACGCTGAGCGAGCCGGCGCCATTTTCGCCGACCAGGGTCTGGCCGGCAGCGAGCACCTGGCCTTGCTGTTGCACGGCGGGGGCCTTGTTGGCCTTGGTGACGTTGATATCGACGTTGTTGTAGGCCGTGTTGTTGTCACCGGCAGCCCGCACCACCTGGGTGACGCCTTCGGTAGTGGAAAGGCCGTTGCCGCCGGTCACCACGCCGGTGCCCGCAGCAGAAGCGTTGCTCGACGCCGCACCTGTGCCTTTTTCATCAATCATCGAGACATAGAACTGGGGCTTGATGGTCGATTGCTGGACCTGCAGCGTGGAGGTCGCCCCGATCACGTCCCCTTTGGCATTTTGCCAGGTGCTGGACATGACAATGCCGAAACTCACGATGCGCCCCGGCATCACATAGCGGCCACGCAGGTTGGCCAGCTCCTGGTCCTTCAGTTCGATGGGTTTCAACGGCTCGGCGTGGCTTGGCAGGCTGGCGGCCAGGCAGGCCATGGCCAGCCACAATGAAGTCTTCATGAAATGCTCCCTGGAGCTTCATGCTCCTTGTCATTAGAACAGTCGTTAGAAGAAGTCGCTTTTGATGAAGCCGAAGTCCAGTAGCTCGGTGTCCTTCACTGGGGTGAAGTTGTTCACCCGGCCCTTGGCGGTCAGCGGCAGGGGTGGGTCGAGCAGGACGTTGTTCTTGTCGTAACCCTGGCCGATCACGGCGAAGATGATGCCGTTCCAACCTTTGAGGAAGTCGTCGACTTTGTAACGCCGATGGCCCAGTACCGGGTCGCCGACATACACCCAGCCTTTGTCGACCTTCTGCATGACCACGAAGTGCTTGTAGCCGCGCACATCCATCAGCACCACGACCGGGATGCGCACGCTGTGCAGAGTGTCGGGCGCTACCCGGTAGCCGCGGGCGCGCATGCCCAAGCTTTCCACGTAGCGCTTCATGTCTAGCATCGAAAAGCCTTGCGTGCGCACCAGGTCCTGGTCGGCGTGGGCCAGCATGCCTTCGATGATCTGGTGTTCGTCCACATCCAGCCAGTAGGCCTGGCGCAGGATGGTCGCCAGTGCGGCGGCGCCGCAGCTGAAATCGGTTTTCTGTTGTACCAGGTCAGCGAACTTGCGCTCACGCACACTCTGGATGGGCTTGAATACCACGGCACCGCCCGGCAGGACGGACAGCGGCATTTGTGCAGCTTCGCTCACGCTGGCCAGGCACAGCAAAAACGCCAAGGCGATAATGCGCATGATCGGATGCCTTCCGGTGGGTGTTGAAGAAAGGCCCCCCGAAGGGGGCCTCAAGCGCAGCGTTTAGAACGAGGTGTTGGAAATGGCCAGCGAGTTGCTCTGCTGGTTGCCCACACCGGCTGCCACGTTCACGCCCAGGTTGCCGCTGCCACCGTTGACCGAACCGCTAAGGGTTGCAGTATTGGTAACAGGGTTGGCCCAGCCGGTCGGGGTCAGCACTTGGAAGGACACGGTATTGCTCAAGTCGTAAGCGCTGCTTTCGCTGTAGCTCTTCGAAACGTCGTTCGAGGATTGTTTCGATTTCTCGCCAGACTTTTCAAACGCCGAAGCCGAAGCATTCTCGTACGAAGAGTCGTGAGACTTGGTGTACGAAGAGTCTTTGGACTTGTCGTAAGACGATTCGCGCGACTTGTCGTAGCTGGAGTCGAAGGCTTTCTCGAACGACTTGTCGTACGCACTTTCGCGCGACTTGTCGACCGATACGTCCAACGATGCATTGAGCGAACCATCGAAGGTGCTGGAGCGGGTGCGTTCGCGGCGGCCATCATCGGTGGTGAAGGTGCGCGTAGCATTGGCTGCGGCATCCAGCGAAGCGTTCAGGCTGGCGCTGCTCGACGAGCTGTTGCTGCCGCTGGCAGAGCCACTGGCATTCCAGCCGTTGGAGCCGCTTGCCGACATGCTGCTGGAGCCACTGGCGTTGCTGGATTTCGAGCCGCTGGAGTTCCAGCCGCTAGAGCCGCTGGAGCTGGCACTTTGCGAACCGGCCACGCTGAAGCTCGACGACGAGCTGCGGTCGTCGGTCGAGTTGAACGTACCATCACGCGAGCTCGAGCCACTGGCCGAGGTGGTGATGGTGATCGTGTCGACGCGGTAAGTGCGGTCAGCACTGTTGTTCACGACCAGGCCTGGCCCGTCCTGTTGGGCAGAAGCCGTGGCAGTGGCGTTACCCAGAGGCGCACCGGTGTTGGCGATGGCCATGGTGTTTTTCTGTTGGTTGAGGTCGCCACCGGCGATGTTAATGCCGATGTTGCCCTCAGCCCCGCTGGCCGAGCCGCTCATCACAGCAGACGACTGGGTCGAATAGTTGTCGACCCGGTTGTTGTCGCTGGATTGCACGACATCGGCAGTGGCACTGGCCATGCCGAACACGAAGCTGTTGTCCAGGCTCGACTCGGAACCGGCGTTGGCAATGGCTGCGGCGTTATCCTGCTGGTTGCCGTTACCGGCTGCCACGTTGATACCGACGTTGCCACTGGAGCCTTCGCCCGACTGGCTCATCTCGGCTTCGTTTATAGTGCCCTGGTTGCTGATACGGTTATTGGTGCTGGTTTGGGTATCCCAGGCATTGGCCGTTGCATACACAGGGATTTTGGTTGGAGGAGGCGTGTGCTGACCATTGTTATGGTGGCCGTTGTGGTGGTCATTGCGTCGATCGTTTTGCCCAGCTTGTACAGCAACAGCCATGACCGCAGCAATTGCGAACACCAGAGGCTTGATTGCCATCGAGGGTTTCATGGTGATTCTCCGTACTCTATGTTGGTTAAGTGTCGTTCTTAACTGAAAGGGTCAATCCGCGACCCGGATGCTCAAGGTGTTAGCCATTCGGTTTCCCACCCCGGCACTCTGGTTCAACTGGATCACCCCGCGGCTACCGGTGAAGGCCTGGTCACTGGTGGTGACCTGGCGATGGCCTGTCGGGGTGTCAGTTGGACCGGAGTTGTTGAGCAGCGCCACGTTCTGTTGCATGAGGACGCTGTCGTCGATGCTTTGCGGTTGAGCACTGAGGGTTATGCTCAGGGCATTGGCTTGCTGGGTATTGGCGCCGGCGCTCTGGTTGACGCCCAGCGCACCACTGCCGTTGCTGAACGCGTTGCCTTGAATGGTCGAGCGGGCGTCCATTGTCGGGTCGGCGGGTGTGTTCAGCCGTTGCCGGATCTGCGTGCTGGCATTCGCTTCGGGCCCGACGGCGATGGCCCGCGCATTGGCCTGTTGCTGTTTGTCGCCGGCAGCCTGGTTAACGGAGAGGTTGCCCTGATAGCGGCTGCCGGAGCTGTCGATGTTGGCATTGTCGATGACGGGAACCAGGGAATCGGCGAGGCCTGGGGTGCTGCACAGGGTGGCCAGAATCAGCAGCATGTGCTTCATGTCACTTGCCCCCGCCGGTCAGAATCTGCAATGGCGCGAGGCCGCGTTGCACACTTGAGTTGACCATGTTGGAGATGCCGTTACCCGCGCCCCCCGTGCCACGGCCGCCTGACAGGTTGGGCAATTGGTGCTGGTTACCGAGGTTGCCCCCTAGGTTATTGGTCTGCTGGGTAATCATGTTGCTGATGCCGGCGCCACTGCTGATGCTGGCGAAATCGCCATCGCTCAGCTCGTTGGTTTGCTTGAGCACGTGGGCAGAAGGGTTGGCGTTGACCGTGGTCGGGCTCGGGTCAGGGATCAAGGGCGGGATCGTCGCGTTGCGCACCTGCACGTCGCGCTTGATGATGATGATGCCTTTGTCTGCGTGGGCCGTGAGGCTCAATGCCCCCAGTACACAACCCGCCACCAACAGGTGATAGAGGCGTTTGTCACTCTTCCTCACGACGGCATCCCCTTCTCTGAGCGCTGGCCTTGTTCAGCGATGCGAAGGACAGAGCAGATGGTGTGCCGCTTTTGAGAACCGTATTCAGATCAGACAGTTAGGACAAGAGGCTGACAAACTGCGGCGTATTCTGTCTCAGCGGTGAAACAGCCAGCCGTGGGCGTTGCTGGCCAAGCCAGCTGTTGCCTTGATTGGAAGGGTTTTTGCAGGAGTGTTTCACGGGCTTGACACTGCCCCCGAGACGGGGGGAAGCCCCGCAAATTCGGGGGCTTCGCCCCACTGGAGTGTGTCAGTAGGTTAACACTCGGTCGGGCAGGATGGCGCATCGCTATCAAGCAGCGTAGCAACGGCTTGCAAGGCCAGAAACTGGCGTTGCGGCCAATTGCCCTCAAGTATCTGGTGCGCCTGATTATGCTGCTGCAGCCAGGCAAGGCTGTCGTCGAAAAAGCGCTGGCGGTCGTTGATGTCGGGTTGGCTGCGCTGGCCATCGGCAACCCATTCCACCCCTTGCGGGCTCAGCAGCAGGTGCAGGTCGTAGTGCCGTTCAAGCAAGGCTTGTTCCAGCCAGGCCGGGCAGTCATCGAACAAGGCGCGGCTCCAGAGCATGTTGCTGAGCAGGTGAGTGTCGAGGATCAGCAGCGGTGGCGCCTGTTCGCGCGCCCGGTCCTCCCAGGCCAGCTGGCCGTGGGCGATGGCAGGGATATCGGCATAGCAGGTATCGCGGCACTCCTGGTCGATGAAGTGGCGCACGTACTCGGCCACCACCACACCGCCGAAATGCGCCTGGATCACACCGCTGAGCCAGCTCTTGCCGCTGGATTCGGGGCCGCACAGCACCACGACCTTCATGGCGTGTTGCGTGCTCATGGTTGCGCCAACGCCGGGTCGCGGCGCCATTCCAGCCAGCCGCGCACGGCAATCAGGGTGAGTACGGCAAAGAAGCCCGCCGTGAAGTACAGCTGCTGGTGCAGGTAAAGGCCTACGTAGACGATGTCTACTGCCACCCACAGCGGCCAGCATTGCAGGCGCTTCTGGGCCATCCACAGTTGCGCCACCAGGCTGAAACCTGTCAGGGTGGCGTCGAGCCAGGGCAGGGCGGCATCGGTCCAGTTGGCCATGGCCGAACCCAGGGCTGCGCTCAGGAATACCCCGGCAGCCAGGCCGGCACACAACGCAGGGCCTTGCAGCCGCGATACCTGGCGGGCGTCTTCGGTGCGGCCGGGCCGTTTCCATTGCCACCAGCCGTACAGTTGCAGAATCGCGTAGGCCAGTTGCAGCAGCATGCCCGAGTACAGCTTTACCTCGTAGAACAGCCAGCCATAGATCAGCACCATGACCAGGCCGATCGGCCAGCACCAGGCGTTTTGTTTGACCGTGAGCCAGACAGCGGTGACGCCGAGGACGGCGGCGATGAGTTCAAGGCCGGACATCGGCGATCCTTGGGGAGACTATCGGGGAAGGGCGCGATTGTAGCGGGTCGGCCAGGGAAGGTGTAGGGCGCAGTAGGTGGGGATGCATAGGCTCTGTGTGGGAGCGGGCATGCCCACTCCCACAAAAGAGGCCGGCGCTACACTCGGAACTGCCGCAGCAACTGTTCCAGCTCTTTGCTCAACTGCCCCAATGCCACCCCGGCATCGCTGGACTGGCGCGCCGCATCGGCCGTCTGCTGGGACAGCCCGGCGGTATCCAGCACATTGCGGTTGATTTCCTCGACCACATGCGACTGCTGCAAGGTGGCGCTGGCAATGGAGGCATTCAGCGCGGTCAGGTTGGTCAGTGCTTGGTTGATGGCATCCAGGCTGGCGCCGGCTTCGCGGGCCTGCTCGACGGTTTGGCGCGAGGCTTCGCTGCTGGTGTCGATGGCTTTGACCGCTGCGTCCGACTGGCTTTGCAGGTGTTCGATCATGGTATGGATCTCGGCCGTCGATTGTGCCGTGCGCTGGGCCAGCAGGCGAACTTCGTCGGCGACCACGGCAAAGCCACGGCCTTGTTCCCCGGCCCGCGCCGCTTCGATGGCCGCATTCAACGCCAGCAGGTTGGTCTGCTCGGCGATGGAGCGGATGACATCGAGCACTCCGCCGATGCGCGTGCTGTGGCCGGCCAGGTCGCGAATCACCTGCACGGCCTGGTCGATGGTCAGCGACAACCGGTCGATCTGCGCCAGGCTGCCATGAATTGCTTGCTGGCCATGGGTTACCTGCTGCTGCGCGGTGCGCATTTCCCCGACGGCCTGTTCGGCGGTCTTGGCTACGTCCTGCACGGCATAGGTCACCTCATTCACAGCGGTGGCTACCTGGTCCATCTGTAGCGATTGTTGGGCGCTGTGCTGCTGTGCGGCGCCTGCATTGTCGCCGACGTGCCCGGCGGACTGGGCCAGCGCGTGGGCTGCCCCTTGCAGCTGGCCGACCACACCCTGCAGCTTGCCGTTGAAACGGTTGAAGTGCTCGCCCAGGTGGGTGATTTCGTCACGGCCGTGGGTGTCCAGGCGCCGGGTCAGGTCGCTTTCGCCGCTGGCGATATTGCCCATGGCCTGCACAGCCTCTTGCAAGGGGCGGGCAATGCTGCGCGCAATCAGCAGGACCACCAGTGCCATCAGCAGGGCAATGCCCACGCCCACCAGCGAGGCATCGCGCAACTGGCGGGCGAATTCGGCCTGCACGTCATCGACGTACACGCCCGAACCGATAATCCAGCCCCAGGGTTTGAACAGCTGTATATAGGAGGTCTTGGCGACCGGCTCGCTGGCACCAGGTTTGGGCCAGCGGTAGTTGACCGGCCCTGCATCCTGCTGGCGGGCCAGGGCGACCATTTCGTTGAACACGGCAAAGCCGTCGGGGTCGCGGATGGCAGAAAGGTCCTGGCCATCGAGCTTGGGGTTGGCCGGATGCATGATCATCTTTGGCCCCAGGTCGTTGATCCAGAAGTAGTCATCGTGGTCGTAGCGCAACGCACGTACCACCTGCAGTGCCTGTTGCTGGGCAGCTTCGCGGCTGAGCGTACCGGCCGCCTCCAGCCCTTGGTAATAGGCCAGCACGCCCGCGGCGGTCTGCACCACATGGCGGGTTTTTTCCGCTTTGGCCTGGTAAAGGTCACCGTGGATCTGGCGCAGCATGAGCAGGCCAAGCACCACCAGCATGGCCACCGCCACCACAAGGATCAGCCACAGGCGCCGGCTGATCGACATCGATCTCAACGTGTTCATCCAGGAGCTCCCGCATTGTTCTTTTTATTGAGGTGCATCCAAGCATGCTTTGCGACAGGTCCCCACCCGACTAATGGCTAAGTGCTATCTTTGAAACAGTCTGCAGCAGGTCGCGTAAAGCGATTGCAAAGGCGCTCTGCTAGGATTTCGGCCGCGTAAGATGAAACCTTTAGCGGGCGTGAACTTTTCTACTGGCGTTGCGCCCAACAGTCGCTGTAAAACAGCCGGGCCGCGTGCGGCAAATTCAAGCAAATCAAGAACAAGGGGCCCGCAGCAAGCGGCGCTCCATCCGGGGGAATGATGGATTTTTGGACTGCCTTTCAGGCAATCATCTTAGGCGTGGTCGAAGGGCTGACGGAGTTTCTGCCGATCTCCAGTACCGGGCACCAGATCATCGTCGCCGACCTGATAGGTTTTGGCGGTGAGCGGGCCATGGCATTCAACATCATCATTCAGCTGGCAGCGATCCTGGCGGTGGTGTGGGAGTTTCGTGGCAAAATTTTCGAAGTGGTGTTTGGCCTGGCCAGCCAGCCCAAGGCGCGGCGTTTCACCGGTAACCTGCTGTTGGCGTTCATGCCGGCGGTGGTGCTGGGCGTGCTGTTCGCCGACCTGATTCACGAATACCTGTTCAACCCGATCACCGTGGCGGCGGCATTGGTGGTGGGTGGCATCATCATGCTCTGGGCCGAGCGCCGCGAACACCGCGTGCAGGTGGACCATGTGGACGACATGCGCTGGAGCCATGCGCTGAAGATCGGCTTCATCCAGTGCCTGGCAATGATTCCGGGCACTTCCCGCTCGGGCTCGACCATCATTGGCGGCCTGCTGTTCGGGTTGTCGCGCAAGGCCGCGACCGAATTTTCGTTCTTTCTGGCGATGCCGACCATGGTCGGCGCGGCGGTGTATTCGGGTTACAAATACCGTGACCTGTTCCAGCCCGGTGACTTGCCGGTATTTGCCGTTGGTTTCGTGACGTCGTTCATTTTCGCCATGATCGCCGTGCGGGCGTTGCTCAAGTTCATTGCCAACCACAGCTACGCGGCGTTTGCCTGGTATCGCATTGTGTTCGGCCTGCTGATTCTGGCGACTTGGCAGTTCGGCTGGGTTGACTGGTCGACAGCGCATGGCTGAGGTGTTGCGCGGGCAACGGGCGGAGGGCGTACGCAATATGCGCCTCAAACTGCTGCTGTTGGGGGGGCTGTGCCTGTTGCCCGGGCTGGGCGCTGCGCGCATGGCCTGGAACGACCAGGCCTGGTGGCTGCTGGCGCTGTACCCGGCGATGAGCCTGATCAGCCTGTTGCTGTATTGGCAGGATAAGCAACAGGCGCGTACCCAGGCCTGGCGTACGCCCGAGAAAGTGCTGCATGCCAGTGAGCTGTTGGGTGGCTGGCCGGGGGCACTGGTGGCGCAGCAGGTATTTCGGCACAAGACACGCAAGCTGTCTTACCAGCTGGTGTTCTGGGGGATTGTGCTGGTACACCAGGTGTTCTGGGCGGACTGGCTGTTTTTTGAGGGGCGTTATCTGCCCTTAACTTGATTATTGCCTGTACCGGCCTCTTAGCGGGCACGCCCGCGAAGAGGCCGGTACAGGAAACTACATCACCAACCCCACCTGCAATCGCTTCGGCAAGCGCCGGACCACCAACTGGTGCGAGCGCTGCAGCAAATCTCTAAGCTCATCACGTCCCATGGGATAGGGCTGCGCCATGCTGATCCATTTTGCTCGCGCCAGATACGGCGCAGGTCGTACCCCTGGGCGGTCGCAGTAGCCGAGAAACAGTTCATCGGCCACTTTGAACGACAAACCCGCACCGGCCAGGTCGAGCACGGCGAACATCTTGTTGCCAGCCACTGAAAACACCCGAATGCCACCCCATTTGTAGTCTTCCCGCGCACCCGGCAGGCTCAGGCAAAACGCTGCCACTTCGGCTTCGCTCATTTTCCTTTCAGACATACCGTTCTCCACAGGCCTCGAATGATGCTGCCAGGTGATCGATCCATACCCGCACTGCAGGCAGTACACCCCGCCGGTGGGGGTATACCGCTTGCAGGTAGCCACCCGGTAGCGACCAGTCTGGCAGCAGGCGCACCAGTTCGCCGCGCTCCAGTTCTTCCTCGCAAAACATGCTGGGCAGGGCAGTGAAGCCGAGGCCGGCTCGTACAGCAGCATTACGTACTACGAAATCATCAATGGCCAAGCGCGGTTCCAGAGCGATTTCCTGCTGCTTGCCATGAGGGCCGAACAAGCGAAAGTGTACCAACCGGTCTGCTTCGGCGGCGCCCAGCACGGGAAGTGACGCCAGCTCGGCAGGTTCACGAATGTGATCGGCGAACCCGGGCGCAGCTACCAGTTGCATTTGCGCCTGGCGAAGGCGGCGGGTGACCAGCGCCGGGTCTTCATCGCCCAGGTCACGCACGCGCAGTGCCACGTCGATGCCTTCGGAAATCAGGTCGACCCGGCGGTTGAGCAGCACCATGTCCAGTTGCACCAGCGGGTACTGCTCAAGAAAACGGCTGATCACATCTGGCAGGAATGCGTGTGCCAGCGCCACCGGGCAAGACACCCGCAAGCGCCCGCGCGGTTCACTGCTCATGCTGGCGACGGCTTCATCGGCCGCTTCGGCTTCCAGCAGCATGGCCTGGCAATGATGCAGGTAGCGTTCACCTACTGCGGTGAGCTTGAGCTGCCGCGTGGTGCGTTGCAGCAGGCGCGTGCCAAGGCGCTCTTCCAGCTCGGCGATACGCCGCGACAGGCGCGACTTGGGGATACCCAGCTGGCGCCCGGCTGCGGCGAATCCACCGGCTTCGACGACGCGCGCGAAGTAAAAGAGGTCGTTAAGGTCTTGCATGGGCCTGTCTCACTGTTCCACCTGTGGGACAAACTAACGCATTTTTGCCTCCTTATCAGCCATTGCGCACCCCGGTAGGATTCTCCCCATCGTGATCGCCCACTGGCGCGGTCTTCAATCACAGGAGAGTCCCATGAAACTGTTGCACATCGATTCGAGCATCCTGGGCGACAATTCCGCTTCCCGCCAGCTAAGCCGTGAAGTGGTCGAGGCCTGGAAAGCCGCCGATCCAAGCGTGGAAGTGGTTTACCGTGACCTGGCCGCTGACGCCATCGCCCACTTTTCTGCTGCCACCTTGGTAGCAGCTGGCACCCCTGAAGACATGCGTGATGCTGCCCAGGCTTTTGAAGCCAGGCTCAGTGCTGAAACCCTGGAAGAATTCCTGGCTGCTGATGCTGTAGTCATTGGTGCGCCGATGTACAACTTCACGGTACCGACCCAACTCAAGGCCTGGATCGACCGCGTGGCCGTTGCCGGCAAAACGTTCCGCTACACCGAAGCCGGCCCGGAAGGCCTGTGCGGCAACAAGAAAGTGGTGCTGGTTTCCACTGCCGGTGGCCTGCACGCTGGCCAGCCGACAGGCGCCGGGCATGAGGACTTCCTGAAAGTGTTCCTGGGCTTCATCGGTGTCACCGACCTGGAGATCGTCCGCGCCCATGGCCTGGCCTATGGCCCGGAACACCGTAGCCAGGCGATTGACGCCGCCCAGGCTCAGATTGCCAACGAGCTGTTTGCAGCTGCCTGAACCTTTGTAGCAGGCCGTTTCAGGCAACCGGTATGGCGGGATCAGCCGCTTCCAAAGCCGCTGTACGATCTGCCGCTGGCGGGTAGATCCACACGGAGTTGATCTGCGATTTCAACACCTTGGCCTCGACCTTGGCGGTCGCGCTCGCCGGTAATCTGTTCGGTGAGCGGGTTGGCCTTGAAACCTACTGTCCAGACCACCGTACTGGCAAGGTAGGCCCTATCGAGGGTCAGCAGTGTTACCAAGGCCTGCGGGAGTGCTTCAAAATGTTGGCGGCGTGATCACCCAGATCACCACGGCATCCACTTCGCCGGGGTTGCCATAGCGATGGGGTTCCTGGCTGGAAAAGCTGAAACTGTCGCCTTCACCCAGCTGGAAATGCCGCTCGCCCACCCAAAGCTCGAAGCTGCCGCTGAGGAGGTAGCCGGCTTCTTCGCCCTCATGGCTGTAGCTTTGCTGGCTGTAGGTGCCCGGGGGGAAGCGTGAGTGCAGGATTTCCAGCTGGCGGTTGGGTTGGGGGGTGAGCAACTGATCGACAATGCCATCTTCGTAATGCACGCTCAGGCGGCTGTTGCGTCGTACCACGTAACCTTGGTCTTCGGGGGCGGTGCTGGCTTCGCTGGCAAAGAACCACTGGATGGTCACGCCCAGGCTGCGGGCGATGTTGAACAACGCGGGGATCGACGGATAGGAGAGGTTGCGCTCCAGCTGGCTGATGTAACCGGCAGTCAGTTCACTGTGTGCAGCCAACTCCGCCAGGGTCATGCCACGGCGCTTGCGCAGGCCGCGGATGCGGGTGCCCAGGAACTGCGGCGCGGCGCCCCCGGCTTCACTGGCGGGGGGCTGGGGAAGTTGGCTCATGTAGGTCGGTCCATCGTAAAAGCCGCAGTATGTACAGCCTCAGAGCGACCAGGCAACCGTCAGGCCGTCGTGAATCGCTTCTTCGGCGGTGCGTGGCGCCAGGCAGTCGCCAACACGCCGAACTTCCACCAGGCCGGCCAGCTCGCTGGCCAGCCTGTCTTCAGGCTGATGGCCCAGGCACAGCACCAGGGTGTCGATACCCTCGAAGATCATCGGCTCGCCACTGGCAGTGTGCTGCAAGTACACCGTGTTGTCGTCGCTGCCATACAGGCGCGCGTACGGGGTGATGGGGATGCCCAGGCGATGCAACTCGCCGGCCAGTTGATCGCGCACGTACAGCGGCAGGCTTTCGCCGCAATGGGTACCGTTAACCGCCAGCTGCACGTGATGCCCCTCGCGCACCAGGCGTTCGGCGATGCCCGGGCCGATCCAGTCGCTGCGCCAGTCGATGACCAGCACCGAGCGCCCCGGCTTCACTTCATTGCGCAGCACCTGCCAGGCGTCCACCACTTGCAAGTCGCCAGTGCGTTCGAACGCTGGCCAGTAAGGAGTGGCACCGGTGGCGGCAATGACCAGGTCGGGGCGCTCGCGCTCGACCAAGGCGCGGTCGACCCGGGTGTTGCGCACGACTTCCACGCCGGCCAGGGCCATTTCCCGCTGCAGGTTGGTGCTGGCCCCTCCGAACTCGGCGCGGCGCGGTAGCAACTGGGCCAGCAGCACCTGGCCGCCGAGTTGGGGGCCAGCCTCGTACAGTGTTACCTGGTGCCCTCGGGCAGCGGCCACGGCGGCGGCCTTCATGCCAGATGGCCCACCGCCGGCCACGAGGATGCGCTTGGGTGTGACCGTGGGCGTCAGTTGCCCGTACTGCAGTTCTCGACCGGTTTCGGGGCGCTGGATGCAGGAGATGGCCAGGCCACGGTGGAAGTGGCCGATGCACGCTTGGTTGCAGGCGATGCAGGCGCGTACATCTTCGACCTGGCCGCGTTCGGTTTTGTTCGGCATCAACGGGTCGCAGATCAAGGCACGGGTCATGCCGCAGACATCGGCCTGGCCGCGGGCCAGAATCAGTTCGGCATCCTGGGGCTGGTTGATGCGCCCGGTCACGAACAGCGGGATAGCCAGCTGTTGCTTGAAGGCAGCGGCCTCGCGTGCCAGGTAGGCGGGCTCAATGGCCATGGGCGGCACGATATGCACGGCGCCACCCAGTGACGCTGAGGTACCGGCGACGATGTGCAGGTAGTCGAGTTGGCCCTGCAAGGCAATTGCGGCGGCCAGTGACTCGTCCTCGCTCAGGCCTTGGCTGTCACGTTCGTCGGCGCTGATGCGCAGGCCGATGATGAACTGCTCATCGGTGGCGGCGCGCACGGCGGCCAGCACTTCACGCAGGAACCTCAGGCGTTGTTCCAGTTCGCCGTTGTAGCCGTCGCTGCGCAGGTTCACCCGTGGGTTGAGGAACTGCGCGGGCAGATAGCCATGGCTGGCCACCACCTCGACACCATCCAGCCCGGCCTGCTGCAGGCGGCGGGCGGCGCTGGCGTAGCCCTGGACGATTTCATCGATCATCGCCTGGTCCAGCGCGCGGGGCATGACGCGGAAGCGTTCGTTGGGCACCGAAGACGCCGAGTACGCCACCGCCAACAGGCCGTCTGCCGACTCCATGATCTCCCGCCCGGGGTGAAACAGCTGCGAGAGCACCACAGTACCGTGCGCATGGCAGGCTTCGGCCAGCTGGCGGTAGCCGTCGATGCAGGCATCGTCGGTGGCCATCAGCACATGCGAGGTGTAGCGGGCGCTGTCATGCACTCCGGCAACTTGCAGCACGATCAGGCCGACGCCCCCGGCGGCGCGGTCGCGCTGGTAGGCGATCAGTTTGTCATTCACCAGATTGTCGGTAGGCAGGCAGGTGTCATGTCCGGTGGACATGATGCGGTTCTTTAGGCGTTTGCCGCGGATCTGCAAGGGTTCGAACAGGTGAGGGAAGGCGGTCTGCATACAGGCGGCTCCAGTGCGGTGTTGTTCTTGTTTTGTTTATTAAAGTGTAGCCTTAGTAAAAAAATAACGTTTTTATTTACTGATACGCAACGGGGTTTTGTTCACCCTCACGGCGGGCGTGAGCTCACAAATGAGCGCCTTGACTGGAAACGCCTGGGCCATGCCGCCGAACTGATCCTGATGGAGCCGGGCAGGGGCTTGAGGCAGGGGGAGCTGGCGGACCCGGATGCACTGCAATTGGCATGGGCGGCGCTGTTGCGGATGCTGGAAAAGACGGCGCCTGGCTTTCGGGATTGAACGGATGCAGTAACAGTCACTGTTGCGCAACCCTTGGCCACAACTGTGCTGGTCGCAGCCAAAGGAATAGTCTTATGCTGTAACGAAATATGTCTAGACAAGCCTGAAGAAGGAACCCGCAATGCCGCTCAAGGACCTGCTCATCGCCCTGGTGGTGATTGTCGCCTGGGGAGTCAACTTCGTGGTCATCAAGGTTGGCCTCGATGGCTTGCCGCCGATGTTGCTGGGGGCATTGCGCTTCTTGTTGGTGGCGTTTCCGGCCATCTTGCTGGTCAGGCGGCCCAAACTGCCGTGGCGCTGGCTGATCGCCTACGGGGCCACCATTTCGCTGGGCCAGTTCGCCTTTCTGTTCCAGGCCATGTACAGCGGCATGCCGCCAGGGCTGGCCTCGTTGATTTTGCAGTCACAAGCGTTCTTCACCCTCGGTTTCGCGGCGTTGTTCCTGGGTGAGCGGCTGCGCCTGGCCAGCGTGCTGGGGCTGTTGGTGGCGGCCAGCGGCTTGGCATTGATCGGCAGCGAAGACGGCGGCCATGTGCCCATGCTGGCGCTGGTGCTGACCCTGTGCGGCGGTGCCATGTGGGGCCTGGGTAACATCATCACGCGACGGTTTGGTTCGGTTGACCTGGTGGCACTGGTGATCTGGGGCGGCCTGATCCCGCCGTTGCCGTTCCTGGCGTTGTCCTGGTGGCTGGAAGGGCCTGAGCGCATTGGCCATGCGCTGGCCAACATCAGCTGGAGCTCGGTGCTGGCGTTGGCGTACCTGGCCTTTGTCGCCACCATGCTTGGCTACAGTTTGTGGAGCAAGCTGTTGTCACGCCATCCGGCTGGCAAGGTGGCACCTTTTTCGCTGCTGGTGCCGGTGATCGGCCTGAGTTCGTCGGCATTGCTGCTGGGCGAACGGCTGACCGCAACCCAAGGCTGGGGGGCATTGCTGGTCATGGCCGGGTTGCTGGTGAACGTGTTTGGCGCGCGGCTTGGCCAGCGCTTGCGCGCGGCCAACGCGTAAAGCGGCCCTATCTGCCGGACTGCGCTCTGTTAGAATCGGCCTCTTTTGCCAGGCCAGCGGAGCGCACCCATGATCATTTCCACCACCAGCCAGCTCGAAGGCCGCCCGATTGCCGAATACCTGGGCGTGGTCAGCTCCGAATCGGTGCAGGGCATCAACTTCGTGCGCGATTTCTTTGCACGCTTTCGTGATGTTTTCGGCGGCCGTTCGCAAACCCTGGAGAGCGCGCTGCGCGAGGCGCGCGAGCAGGCCACCGAAGAACTCAAGGCTCGGGCACGCCAGTTGCAAGCCGATGCAGTAGTGGGTGTGGATTTCGAGATCAGTATGCCGTCGGTACAGGGCGGTATGGTCGTGGTATTTGCCACCGGTACGGCAGTGCGCTTGAAGTAGAGCGGGTTGCCACTGGTCGGCTGCCGGAATCTTGTCCGGTCGGTCCGCAAATGACCAGCTAGTCTCATTCTCACAGGCCGCGTTTCCTGGGCAGCTCTTCTGGTTGCCGACGCGACCGCCACTGGAGGGAGACAGGGCATGAGCGAATCCTTTTTCGAAGACCTGAATGACGCGTTCCCGATCAACAGCCAGGTGCGTTGCGGTCAGGCGGCCTTTCGCCTGGGCTTCGCCCACATGACGCTGGATGATTCCGAACAGCTCCAGCCTGCACACCTGCAGCGCAGCAAAAAAGGCCGCTTCATGCCGCGGGTTCCGCTGAAGAAGTGATCCCGCCCCCGTACATGATCCCGCTGAATGGCGGGGTTTTTATTGCGCTTTGTTGACCCGCCTCATGGCATTGCCGGGTAGCACTCGCCGGCTGGCCGAGGTTGTGGTTTTCTGGCGGGGCATTCCAGTAACGGAGGATTGAATGCTCATGCGAGTCAGGGAACAGACCTATTGGCAGTGGGCCGACGCCCAACTGCACAGCCGCAGCCACGATGAAGCCCTCAGTGACGGCACCACGCTGGATGTGCAGGTGCGCCTGTCGCGCCTGGGGGCCACTCAGCTGTTTTTGGGGTTGTACGCTGGAGATGGGCGCGCACTGTTGGAGGAGTACTACCCGACACGGCCGGGCGAGACCATGACCCGCGCCTTGGTATGGGGTGTCGACCGCGCCAGGGCGATGGCAACCGGTGCCTTGCCCTTGCCAGAAACCTGCAGCCAGCGGCGCCAGGCATGAAAAAGCCCGGCCAAAGAGGGCCGGGCTCAGGTAAAGGCGGGAACCCTCAATTGAGCGGTTCGATCACCTTGACTGCCTGCTGCTCACGGGCAGCGGGCCATTCTTGTTGCAGGGTCTGCAGCACGCGGCCAACGAACTCGGTGTCTGCGGCGGCCTTCTTGCCAACGTAGCCCTGGCCACGGCGGTAGACCTTGAAGCGTGCACGCATGCTGGGCAGGTGCTCTTCAAATTCATCTTCGACGGTGTTCGGTGGCAGGCGGTCGAGGCGCACTTCACCGGTTTGGCTGACCCACAGCAGGTGGTCGTCAAGGCTGTCTTTGCGCACGGCGAACAGCTGGGCCAATTGGTCGATAGTCGGATTGTTGTTCAAGTTCATCATAAAGCCCCCATTACCCATTCGTAGGTGATTTTCACAGTTGGCGCTACCACGGTGTAGCGCACTACCAAGGCTGCTACAGCAGCATCGCAACAGGGGCTTTCTCACGCTGCCTTTTGGACAGTTTCCCTCTCCACGGACGGCCTGCGTTACCGCGCAGGCCGTCTGGAACACCCTTGCCACCGCTCCCGATCGGGGAGACGGCTTCATCATGCACAAGGGCGATGAACGGCGTCAACCATTTTGTAGTGAATATTTTCTGGCACTACATTTCTGTCGTTTTGTTTGACAATCGCTGCTCGTACTAAAGGCTGGACAGTATCTCGAAGGCGGCGCGCACCCGCGCTTCGTTCGGGTAGTTTCGGTTGGCCAGTAACACGATCGCCAGCTGTTCGGAAGGCACGAACGCGGCGTAGGCACCAAAACCGTTGGTTGAACCGGTCTTGTTGTACCAGGCAGCCGGCTGGGCGGGCAGGGCCGGTTGCAAGCGTGTGGTTGCTTGGGGTTCACGGATCAGCCGCGGGCTGTTGCCATCGACCAGTGTGGCCAGGGTTGCCGGGTAGGCGTAGCGTTCCCACCCCAGGCCCTGCGTCATGGCGCCGACCTGGAAGTAGCCTTGCTGGGTGATGTCGATGGCTTTCACCAGTGCCGGTGGCAAGCCTTCAGGCTGCATCTGCAGGCGCACGTAACGCAGCAAGTCGCTGGCACTGGTCTTGATGCCGTAGGCTTCGTCGGCGTACGGGCCGGGGCCGACGCGCACCGGTTTTCCGGCGGCATCGTACCCTTGGGCATAAAGGCCCTGGGCGCTGGCCGGGATGTGCAGGTAGGTGTTCTCCAGGCCCATTTTCGGCAGCAGGCCTTCGGTCATCAGTGTGGCAAACGGCTGGTGCTGCGCGCGGGCGGCAAGGTCACCAAACAAGCCAAGGCTAGGATTGGAATAGCAGCGTTGCGTACCGGGCTTGGCGTGGGGCTGCCAGTGTCGGAAGAAATCGACGACCTGCTGCGACGTCTGCACCGCATCCGGGAACTGCAAGGGCAGGCAGTCGGCACTGTAGGCGCCCAGTTCCAGCACCGTGGCGTCGCCGATGGGCGTGCCGGCCAGCGCCGGGTGGTAGCGTTTGGCCGGCGCGGTGAGGTCCAGCTGGCCCTCGGCACTGGCCAGTGCCGCCAGGGTGGCGGTGTAGGTCTTGCTCAGCGAACCGATCTCGAACAGCGTGTCACGGCTCACCGGCACGTTGTCGGCCTTGCTGGCCACGCCGTAGCTGAAGTAGTGCGCGTGGTCGCGGGCGTAGATGGCCACGGCCATGCCGCTGATGCCTTGCGCCTGCATCAGTGGGCGGATGATACGGTCTACCTTGGCTTGCAGCTGGTCATCGGCCTGGGCGCCAGCATGGCCCAAGGTGAGGGTAATGGCGGCAGCAAGCGCGGCCAGGCGGGAGAGGGGCATGGTGGGGTCCTTTTGTGGCGCGTGTCCGTTGAGCGATACCGGTGGGGGTTCCGGCGTTAGCGGCGAAAAGCCGCAGACCTTATCGTTTGCCCTTGCACAATGACAAGATGGACACAGTGATGAAGTATTTGCGCATGTTATTCGACAATTTCACCCTGGCCTTGCTCGGGGTGGTGCTGATTGCCACCGTGCTGCCTTGCTCAGGGGATGGCGCAGTGTATTTCGGCTGGCTGACCAACCTGGCCATCGGCCTGCTGTTCTTCCTGCACGGCGCCAAGCTGTCGCGCGAGGCGATCATTGCCGGTGCCGGGCACTGGCGCCTGCACCTGCTGGTGTTCTCCTGCACGTTCGTGCTGTTCCCGCTGCTGGGCCTGGCCTTCAAGCCGCTGTTCGTGCCGCTGGTGGGCAATGAACTGTACCTGGGCGTGCTCTACCTGTGTGCCTTGCCGGCTACCGTGCAGTCGGCCATCGCGTTCACTTCGCTGGCCCGTGGCAATGTGCCGGCGGCCATTTGCAGTGCTGCCGCATCCAGCCTGCTGGGCATCTTCCTTACCCCGTTGCTGGTGATGCTGCTGCTGGGCGCCAGTGGCGACACCGGCTCCGGCCTGGATGCCGTGCTGAAGATCACCTTGCAACTGCTGGTGCCGTTCGTGGCGGGGCAGATTGCGCGACGCTGGATCGGCGCCTGGGTCAAGCGCAATGCTCGTTGGCTCAAGGTGGTGGATCAGGGCTCGATCCTGCTGGTGGTGTACACCGCCTTCAGCGAGGCAGTTGTCACCGGGCTGTGGCACATGGTATCGCCGCAGCACCTGGCCGGGTTGTTCGCCGTGTGCGGGATTTTGCTGGCGGTAGTGCTGTTTGGCACGCGTCTGCTTGGCAAGGTGCTGGGCTTTGGCCTGGAAGACCGTATCACCATCCTGTTCGCCGGCTCCAAGAAGAGCCTGGCGACCGGCGTGCCGATGGCCCAGGTGTTGTTCGTGGGCAGCGGCATTGGTGCGATGATCTTGCCGCTGATGCTGTTCCATCAGATCCAGCTGATGGTCTGCGCGGTGTTGGCGCAGCGTTATGCCAGCCGAGAGCAAGTGGCAGAAGAGGCATCGGTGGCGTCCTGAAAAACCAAGCGCAGCGGGCGTGCCCACAGCGTCGCGCACCGCTGCTGCTATCTGGCCTGGCCCGAGCCGCGTTCGCGCAGTGCCTTGCCCACCTCGGCCTCGATCTTGTAGGCCGGTCCCTCCAGGTCGTCGTAGTTGCGCGTATAGCGCCGGGCGAATTCCTCTACCCCCAATTCCTGATATTGCTGCACATGCTTGAGCTCATGCGCCCACAGGGCCACGTTGTTCTCGGCATCGTCGGCCCGCCGGAAGATGATCGTGTCGATCAGCGTCACAGCGTTCACATCAGGGTTCTGCAACACTGCATTGGCCGCGCTCATTTGCTGTTCGTCACCCACCCGGAAGCGCGCTGCGTCAAGCACGGCAAAGTTGTACCAGGGTTCGAGTTGCGCCCGGATATGCAGCGGGATCGGCTCGACGCCGTTGGCGGTGGCATCATCCCTGGCCTGGCGCAAGGCGAACGTCAGGCTGGAGGACGCCATGACCTCCACATCCTTGAGAATCTGGCCGGCCTGACCCGGGTCTATCGGCGCACAAAAACACCCCATCAGGCACACCTGGTATTGCCCGGGTGGGCACGCTTGTTCGGCAAGCGCGGGCAGCGCCAGTGTGAGGCCCAGCAGCAGGCTAATCCGCTTCATGCAGGGCCTTTTCGACAAACTGGCGGCTTGCGTCCAGCACCTGCGACTGCACACCCTCAGTGGCCAGCATGCGCCCGACCATCAACGCACCGACGCATTGGCTGATGAGCACCCAGGCCAGTTGATCATCCTCCAGTGTTGCACGCCAGGCCTGGTGAAGGCTGACCAGCCAGTGCTCGGCCTCTTCGCGCACGGGCGCGGCGGCCCGGGCGATTTCCACACCCAGCGGCGGCAGCGGGCAGCCACCCTCGGCATTGTGCAGGTGGGCCAGGCTCAGGTACTGCTGTAAGCAACGGCCCAGCCGCTCGCGGCTTGCGCCCGAACTGGTCAGGCGTGCCAGTGGGCTGTTGCACAGCTCCTGGCGTACCACTTCGGTGAACAGGTCATCTTTGGACGGGAAGTGGTTGTAGAAGGCGCCGCCGGTCAGGCCAATCGCTTTCATCAGCCCGGCCACGCCGGTGCTGGAAAAACCTCCCCGCTTGGCCAGCGCGCCGCTGCTGGCCAACAGCCGTTCGCGGGTTTGCTGTTTGTGTTCATTGGAGTAGCGCATTCACATGCCTCTGCCGGCGGGCTTGACGATGACCGCGATCTTAACATAGCGTTCGTTTACTAAACGATCATTCACCAATGGAAGCAGGCATGGCAGAACAACAAAAAGTAGTGCTGGTGATTGGTGCGGGCGACGCCACTGGGGGTGAGATTGCCAAGCGCTTTGCCCGCGAGGGTTATGTCGCTTGCGTGACCCGGCGCCAGGCCGAAAAACTGCAACCGCTGCTGGAGGAAATACGCGCTGCCGGTGGCCAGGCCCATGGGTTTGGTTCTGATGCGCGCAAGGAGGATGAAGTGGCCGCGCTGGTGGAGACTATCGAACGTGATATTGGCCCTATCGAGGCGTTTGTCTTCAATATCGGTGCCAATGTTCCCTGCAGCATCCTTGAAGAAAGCCCGCGCAAGTACTTCAAGATCTGGGAAATGGCCTGCTTTGCCGGTTTTCTCACGGCTCAAGCAGTTGCCCGGCGCATGGTCCAACGTGAGCGTGGCACCCTTCTGTTCACTGGCGCCACCGCTGGCACGCGTGGTGCAGCCGGGTTCGCCGCTTTTGCCGGGGCCAAGCATGGCTTGCGTGCCCTGGCCCAGAGCATGGCGCGCGAGCTGGGGCCACGGAATATTCATGTCGCGCATGTGGTGGTAGACGGGGCCATCGACACGGCCTTCATCCGTGACAGCTTCCCCGAGCGTTACGCCCTCAAGGACCAGGATGGCATTCTCGACCCCGCGCACATCGCCGACAGCTACTGGTTCTTGCACGCCCAGCCGCGAGACGCCTGGACATTCGAACTGGACCTGCGCCCCTGGATGGAACGTTGGTAAGCCCCTCTCACCCAGCAAGGACCGAAACCCATGCACAACACTGTCGATTTCTATTTTGACCTGGGCAGCCCGGCCAGCTACCTGGCCTGGACGCAACTGCCGGGCCTGTGCGCTCGCCAGGGGGCCACACTGCGCTACCGGCCAATGCTGCTGGGAGGGGTGTTTCAAGCGACTGGCAATGCTTCGCCGGCCATGATCCCGGCCAAGGGCCGCTATATGTTCACCGACCTGGCGCGCTTTGCCGCACGTTATGGCGTGCCGTTCGGCATGCCGCCGGGGTTCCCGGTCAATACGCTGAGCTTGATGCGCGGCGTTATGGGCACCCAGCTGCATTCACCGGAGCGGTTCGAGCCATTGCTGTCGGCGCTGTTCAATGGGCTGTGGGCGCAGCGGCGTAACCTGGGCGACAGCGCCGTTCTGGATGAAGCACTGACAGCGGCAGGCTTCGATCCACAGGCTTTTCACGCACTGACGGCTGACGGTGACGTGAAGGCGGCGCTCAAGCAGGCGACCGAGGCGGCTGTGGCGCGTGGGGTGTTTGGTGCGCCGACCTGTTTTGTGGGTGAGGCGATGTTCTTTGGGCAGGACCGCCTGGACTTTGTCGAGGAAGCGCTGTTGCACACAACGTGAAAGCTGCCGCTATCACTGTGGGGGCGGGCAAGCCCCCACACATCGAACAGTCAGAAGTTCGCCGGAGTGTTGGCGCTGATGATCTCGGCCTCGTCCGGGCCAATGTTCTTGAAACTGTGCGGCAGGGTAGTGGGAATGTAGTAGCCATCGCCCGAGTTGAGGACGCTGACCTGGCCATCGACCCACAGCTCCACGGTGCCGCGAGTGACCAGGCCACATTCTTCGCCCTCGGCATGCACGATCGGCTCGCCCGAGTCGGCGCCGGGGGCATACAGTTCACGCAGCATGCGCATCTGTCGGCCTTCGACACTGGCACCGACCAGCAACATGCGCAGACCGTTACGGCCCAGGTCGGGCTGTTCGCCACCCCGGAACACGTAGCGCTCTTCACGCACCGGCTCGTCGAAACTGAAAAACTCCGCCAGGCTCATGGGAATGCCTTCAAGCAGTTTTTTCAGGGAGCTGACCGAAGGGCTGACGCGATTCTGCTCGATCTGCGAGATCGTCGAATTGGTCAGCCCGCTGCGACGGGCCAGTTCCCGTTGGGAGAGGTTGTTGCGTTCACGCACCAGTTTGAGTCGCGTCCCCGTGTCCATAGCCGCCTTGTAATCAGAGGTGTCAATAATAATGAGCGATGCGCATTAAAACACACTCTGCGCGCTTGCGCGCTGTGCTTGTCAAAGCCGCTGTTCACGCGGTATTGGCCACAACCCGACCAGCAACAACAGCACGGCCACGGCCAGGAATGGCAAGCGCGGATCGAGGGCATACACCAAGGTACCTGCCAGTGGCCCGAACACGGCGCCCATGCCTTGTGCCGCGCCAATGGAGCCGGCTGTAGCGCCTTGTTCAGACGCCTGCATGGCATTGGCCGCCAGCGCTGAGAACGACGGGAAGACAAAGCCCATGCCGGCTGCCGCGACGAAGTAGCACGCCCATAGCCAAGGTGCGGTAGCCGCGAGCGAGCCGCAGGCAAAGCCGATGGCCGAAAGCGTGGCGCCTACCCGGATCATCTTCAGCGGTGGCCATTCCAGCTTGCGCAGCAGTATCTGCGACAGCATCAGTGCCACGCCCACGGTAGTCAGCGCGATGCCGGCGGCCTGGGCCGCTTCTGCCGGGCCCAGGTGCAGGCGGTCGAGGGCGAAGAAACCGACGACGATCTGCGACACGGTGACACTGAGCATGGCGCTGAACGCCACCAGCAAGGGCCGACGCAGGCGTGGGTCGCCCAGCCGCACCGGGCTGGGGGCGTGGCTGTGGGGCAGTGCCTGCGGCTTGAGGGTGAACAGCAGCACAAGGAAGGCGCTGGCCGGCAGCAGCGACATGATATGGAATGGCAGGCTCAGACTATGCCGCGCCAGTAGCGCAGCCAGCGCTGGCCCCACCACCAGGCCGACAGCGTTGGCCGCCCCTAGCGAGGCCATGGCGCGCGCGCGTCGCTGTGGCTCGACATGGTCGGCAATCAGTGCGTTGCAGCCCACCGGGATGGCGGCATAGAAAGCGCCGATACAGCCGCGCGCGACCATCAGGCCGAAGAAGGCCAGGGTCGCCCCCGGCATGAAGCGCAGTGCGCCTTCGACGAACAGGCACAACAGCCAGTACGCCAGGGTGAACCCGGCAGTGCCCAGCAACAGAATGCGCCGGCGGCCCAGGCGGTCTGAAGCCCGGCCCCAGGGCCGGGCCAGCAGCACCCAGACCACGCCGGCCACCGTTACGGCGGCGCCGGCCTGCCAGGTGGCCATGCCGAGTTGGCGGGCGATCGGGCCGATCAGGGCGACGAAGGCCATCATCGACATGGTACAGGCCATGTTGGCCAGCAGCAGTGGGCGTAAGTCCAGCGTGCTGGCAGGTAGAAGGGTTGCAGAGTCCTTTGCGACGTTCATGGGCAGTCCAGGTAGTGCGGCAAGTGAAAGCCGGCCATATTAAGGATAATTATCGTTTATCGAGCCCCTGGGCTGCTGCCGGTCAGTCGTTGCGACGCAGGGGGCCAGGCCACATGCTACGCAACACGCCGTCGCGGCGCACCCATGCGTGCATCAAAGCCGCCGCCACATGCACCAGCACCGTGGCGAACAGCAGGTAGCCGGCCCAGCCATGGGCCTGACGCAGCACGGCATACAACTGCAGGTTGTGCGGAGCGATGGCGGGCAAGCCCAGCGGGCGAGGGTATCCGCCGGCCGACAGCATGGCCCAGCCCAGCAACGGCATGGCCAGCATCAGGGCATAGAGCAACAGGTGCGAGGCCCCGGCGGCCCAGCGCTGCAGTGTCGGCAGCGCCGGCGGCAGCGGCGGGTGAGGCACGGCCAGGCGTACAGCGATGCGCAGCACGACCAGTACCAACAGGGCCAGGCCGGTGGCCTTGTGCAGGCTGACCAGCACGGGGTGGCGCGGCGACAGGTCGGCGACCATGCTTACGCCGATGAACAACATGGCCAGGATCAGCACGGCCATCAACCAGTGCAGCAAACGGGCGAACGGGTGGAAGGCTTCGGGTCTCATGGCTGGGCTCCGATGCTGAGCGATTCACGGCTGCGGCGATTGAACGATTCCGAATAGGCGGCGGAGCGGGCGGCGAGAATCGGGTCGCCTGACGCCTCGATGCCGTGCGGCAGAATCAGCGGGTCAAAGTTGAGGTCGCGGCAGGCCCCTTGTTCCGGAGCGTCGACCTGCTCCAGCACCAGGGTGCCGGCGTCTACGCTGCGCCGCTCGGTGGGCCAGGGGCGGGCAGGATCGTCCACTGCATCGCCCGGGTCGGCCAGCACCAGGCGCAGCGTCCAGCGCAGCGGGCCTTGGGCCAAGCGTTGCTGCAGGTCGTGTTGCAGGAACTGCTTGTCATCTACTTGGGCGGGCAACGCGGCAAACGCGGCTTGTGGCTCTAGCTGCCAGCGCACCGGGTGGGCCACCCCGGCTGCGTCGATCAGGCGGAAGGCATTGATGCTGTGGTATTGCGTGCTGGCGAAGCTGTCGCTGGGCTTGTAGCTGGCCGCCCATTGGCGAAATGCCGCGCTTTGCGGGTGGGCAGCGAAGAACGCCTGCAGCCTGGCGGGGTCTGGCTTGTGGGTGGTTGGGTCTGGTGCGCCCGCCAGTACTTGCTCGTAGAACTCTTGTGGGGTGCTGACCGCCAGCACTGGCGGGTTGTTCATGCCGGTGCGCCAGACCTGGCCGTCGTCGGTGCTCAGCTGGATCGCCAGGCTGCGTACCGGAATGCCGGTGTCCGGGGCAAACGGGTTGGCACCGCCGATGGCGAAACGGCCGATCACCGGTACCCGCGACTGGCTGAATGCTCGCGCCGTGGACAGCTTGGCGGCCTGCCCGCTGGCCTGGAAGTAGCCGCTGACGCACAGGCCTTTGGCGTGGTTCTTGCGATAGCCCGGGTAATGCCCGGCCTGGGCTTCGAAGGTGTCGATGATGCGCTGCGGCGTCAGCCGGCTTTCGCCGAGCCAGCCGGCGGCATAGGCAAAGCCGGCGCCTGCGGCCAGCATCACGGCGCCGATGGCAGCCAAGCGCAACGCTTTGGCCGGGCCGTGCAAGGGTGAGTTCATGGTCATCGTCCGGTTGGGGAATGTGCCGGTACGACGGCTCAGGGAAAAACTTATTCCCTCGGCGGGAATAGAATTTGCCGCCAGGCGTCTGCCTTTTACACTGACAACTCCAAAGGCCGGGACTTTGCCATGCACGATCTGGACGACCGCCAGTGGCGCGAGCTGCTGACCCGCCTGCGCCGCTTTGCCGTGTGGCTGACCCGCGAGCCGGGCAGCGCCGACGACCTGGTGCAGGCCACGGTCGAGCGGGCCCTGAGCCGGCGTGACCAGCAACGCGATGCTGATGCGCTGCGCGCCTGGCTGTTCACCATTCTTTATCGGCAGTTTCTCGACGGTAAACGCCGCGAGCGCCTGCATGCGCGCTGGTTGTCCTGGTTTGGCCGCGCCGAGCGCGACGACGAGCCGGTTGGCGACAACCTCGAAGCCATCGTCCTGGCCCAGGCCGACCTGCAGGCGTTCGCCCGGCTGTCGGCAGAGCAGCGCGCCCTGTTGCTGCTGGTCAGCATCGAAGGTTTGAGTTACAAGGAGGCTGCCCAGGCCTTGGGCATTCCCATCGGCACTGTGATGTCGCGCCTGTCGCGCGCGCGCAATGCCTTGCGCGAACTGACCGAGGGCAACCCGCAGCCCCCGGCCTTGCGGAGACTGAAATGACGCGCCTGATCCCCAGCGAAGACGAATTGCACGCTTACGTCGATGAGCGCCTTGGGCCTGTGCGCCGGGCCGAGGTGCAGGCCTGGCTGGTGGCCAACCCACAGGCTGCGGAGCGGGTAGAGGGCTGGCGTGCCGATGGCCGCCGGCTGCGTACCGCGTTGGCCGGGTTTGGCGAAATGCCCGGGGCCGCGCAGCTGGACCTTGGGCAGTTACGGCGGCAATTGCGTCAGCGTCGTCAGCGGCGCTGGGCGACGGCGGCGGTGGTTATGCTGGCGTTGGGAGTGGGAGGGCTGGGCGGCTGGCAAGTGCGCGATGCCACGCTGGCGCGGGTCGACCTGCCCATGGCCGATGCCGTCCAGGCGCACCGCTTGTTTGCCGACAGTCAGGCGCTGGATATCCAGGCCAGCGACCCGGGGCAGTTGCGCGACTGGCTGGGTCGACATTTCAATCGCGTGGGGCAATTGCCGGATTTGGCGGGCTATGGTTTCAAACCAGTAGGCGCTCGCTTGCTCAGCAACGAGCAGGGGCCGGCGGCCCTGCTGGTGTTTGAAGATGGCAAAGGCCAGCGCATCAGCCTGTTCCTGCGCTCACCGGGCGAGCTTTATCGGCGCATGCCGGACGGGCAGCGGGTCGATGGTCAGCTGGAGGCAAGGTATTGGTCGCATGGGGCTTACAACTTTGCCCTGGTCAGCGCGGCGGACGATGTGCGCGGGGCGAGGGTGGGGGAGGCGTTGCGGCTGGGTTTGTGAAGATCAGCTTCGCCGTCAAAATTGCCGGGGCCGCACAGCGGCCCCAGTGCAGCCTTTTAGGTCAGTTCAACTCCAGCCAGATCGGTGCATGGTCCGACGGCTTTTCCATCCCGCGCAGTTCATAGTCCACACCCGCCGCTTTGATCCGTGGCACCAGTTGCTGCGAGGCCATGATCAGGTCGATGCGCAGCCCACGCTTGGGATCGTCCTCGAAACCACGGCTGCGGTAGTCGAACCAGCTGAAGCGGTCGGAAACATCCGGGTAAAGGTGACGGAAGCTGTCGACCAGCCCCCAGCCTTTCAACCGCTCCATCCACTCACGCTCTTCCGGCAGGAAGCTGCACTTGCCGGTCTTCAGCCAGCGCTTGGCGTTGTCCGGGCCGATACCGATATCGCAGTCCTGCGGCGAAATGTTCATGTCGCCCATCACCAGCAGCGGCTGGTCGTTACGGAACTTGTTCTCCAGCAGTGCCTGCAGGTCGCTGTAGAAGCGCTGCTTGGCCGGGAACTTGGTGGGGTGGTCGCGGCTTTCGCCTTGGGGGAAATAGCCATTCATGATGGTGATCGGGTTGCCATCGGCATCGGCGAAGGTGCCCCAGATAAAGCGGCGCTGGGCGTCTTCTTCATCGGTTGCAAAGCCTTTGTGCACGCTAAGCGGTGCCTGGCGCGACAGCAGGGCCACGCCGTAGTGGCCTTTCTGGCCGTGGTAGTGCACGTGGTAACCCAATGCCTGCACGTCGGCCAGCGGGAACTGATCGTCGCTGACCTTGGTTTCCTGCAGGCCGATCACGTCCGGCTGGTGCTTTTCTATCAGCGCCGCCAGCTGGTGCGGGCGGGCCCGCAGGCCGTTGATGTTGAAACAGACGATCTTCATGGAAAGATAATCCCGGTAAAAGGCGCGATGCTAGCCGACATCGCTCGTCATCACCAGCGTGGCGGCCAGGCGAACCTGCTGCTAACGTGCTGTTGGGGGTGAACGAAGCGCGCTGGGGCACCTCCAAGGCACCGTACGCCCATTCCAGGAGGTCTGCCCGCAATGCCCGATACCAACGCCGCCCCGGCCCGTGTCTGCCTGCTTGATGATGGTTACAGCCGCGAGGCGCGTTCGCTGCTGTATAACGCCTACCGCCATGAACCCACCTTTGCCTATATTTTCGAGGCCCAGCGCCCAGGGTATGAGCGGCGCCTGCGGGTGATGGTGCGCGAATGGGTGCGCCAGCATTTCTACCTGCAGTTGCCTGCCATCGGCCTGCTGGTGGAGGACCGCCTGATCGCCCTAGCACTGATCGTGCCGCCGCTGCGCCGACTGGGCGTGGCCGACAGCTGGGCCTGGCGCCTGCGCATGATCCTGGGTACGGGCCCGCGCTGCACGCGGCGCTACATGGACTACCAGGCCGCACTGGCTACCTGCCTGCCCACCGACCAAGTGCATGTACTGCCGTTGCTGGGCGTACACCCGCAGTTTCAGGGTAAGCACTACGGTGAGCAATTGTTACAAGCGGTGCACGACTGGTGCGCGGACGACCCTGGTACCCAGGGTGTGGTGCTGGACACCGGAAACGAGCATTACCTGGCCTTTTACCAGCGTCAGGGTTATGAGGAAATTGGCGAAGTGGCTGTAGGCCCCATCCGGGAAAGGGTGTTCTTCCATCCGAATCCGGTCTCTTCAAATTCCGCTTTTGCCTGAACAGGCTGCCAGGCGCCTCCCTTGAGCGCCTGGCTCTGGTAGCATTCACCGCATGACGTATTCAGGAAGATTGACCTGGGGCCTGGTTTTCTGGGCCGCCAGTTTCGCAGCATGGGGCCAGAGCGAGTTGCTGGTGAAGGTAAAACCGGCCAACAAGGCGCTCAAGGCCAATGTCGAAGGCTATATAGGCACTTTGGGTGACCGCGATGAAGAAGCGCTTTTGCGCTTCAGTCGCGGGGCAGAGGAGCAGGCGCGCAAAGCCGCGCAGGCACTTGGCTACTATCAGGCGCAAATCGATACCGAGGTCAAGCCCGCCAGTGACGCTGACCACTCCCCGCAACTGATCATCCGCATTAACCCCGGCGAGCCGATTCGCTTGCGTAACGTGACCGTGCGCATCGACGGCCCGGCCAGCGAAATGAAGGCCTTCCGCGTTCCCGACAGCAAGGCATTGCGTGCTGGGGAACAACTTAACCATGGCCATTACGAGGATGCCAAACGCCTGATCCAGAACCAGGCATCACGCTACGGCTTCTTCAGCGGCCGCTTTACCCGCCAGCGCCTGGCGGTCGACCCGCAAGCCGGCGTGGCCGATATCGAACTGGTCTACCAAAGTGGCCCGCGTTATCGCCTGGGTGCCGTCACCTTCGGTGGCGACACGCCACTGGACGACGACCTGCTGCACCGCATGGTGTCGTTCAAACCGGGCACTCCCTACGATTCTGAACTGATCGCCGAACTGAACAATGACTTGCAGTCGAGCGGCTATTTTGAAGGTGTGCGCGTGGATGCAGCACCCACCGCCGCGGTGGGCGAAGAAGTCCCTGTGGATGTGCGCCTGGAAACCCGCAAACCTCGCACCATGGGCCTGGGCTTGGGCTTCTCGACCGACGTCGGGCCACGCGGCAAGGCCAACTGGACTCGCCACTGGGTTAACCCACAGGGCCACAGCTACGGCTGGGAAACCGAGCTGTCGGCGCCGCGGCAGAACGTTGGCCTGTGGTACGACATTCCCCTCGACCCGCCGCTGACCGACAAGCTGCGCTTCGCCGGTGGCTACCAGAACGAGGAACTTGCCGGTACCGACACCCTCAGCAAACTGTTGACGGTCGGCCCCGAGTGGCACAGCAAGCTGCCCAGTGGCTGGCAGCGGGTGATATCGCTCAAGTACCAGCGCGAGGAATATCGCCTGGGTGACGACTCTGGGTTGAGCAACTTGCTCATGCCGGGCGTCAGCTATTCCTTCCTGCGCAGTGACAACCGTATCGACCCGCATAACGGCTACCGCCTGCAGTTCGATGTACAGGGGGCCAAGGAAGGGCTGGTTTCCGACACCAACCTGTTGCATGGCAACGTGCTGCTCAAGGGCCTGACCACGCTCGGCCACAACCACCGCTTGCTCGGCCGCGTACAGTTCGGCGGCAGTGCAACCAATGGCTTCAAGAACAACATCCCGCCGTCGCTGCGCTTCTTCGCCGGTGGTGACCAGAGCGTGCGTGGCTACGACTACCAGACCCTGTCGCCCAAGAACAGCGACGGTGACCGTATCGGCGGGCGCTACCTGGTGGCCGGCAGTGTCGAGTACCAGTATTCGCTGACCGAGAAGTGGCGGCTTGCAACGTTCGTCGACCAAGGCAACTCGTTCAACAACCTGGAGCTGCCCAGCCTCAAGACCGGGGTGGGCTTTGGTGTGCGCTGGGTGTCGCCGGTCGGGCCGCTGCGCCTGGACCTGGCCAAGGCGCTGGATGACGAAGGGGGCATTCGCCTGCACTTTTCCATGGGGCCTGAGCTTTGAAACGTGTGACCAAATACATTCTGCTGGGTCTGTTCGGGGTCGTCGTGAGCCTGGGTCTGGCACTGGGCCTGCTGGTGGGCACCGAGGCAGGCAGCCGCTGGGCGCTGGGCAAGGTGCCCGGGCTTGAAGTAACTGATTTTCAGGGGCGCCTGGCGGGCAGTTGGCAGGCCAGCAGGCTGCGCTGGGCCGATGGTGGCAGCACAGTAGAGGTGCAGGCACCGCTGCTGGCCTGGTCGCCAGCGTGCCTGATGCGTTCCGCCCTGTGCATTGACCAGTTGCAGGCGCAGCGCATCGACATGGCCTTCGCACCCAGTGCCGAACCGGCCGACAGCGGCCCGCTGCAGCTGCCCGCGTTGCGCTTGCCGTTGGCCATCGAACTGGGTGAGGTCAAGGTCGGCCAACTGCGGCTGGACGGCAGTGAGCTGCTGGGCGACTTGCAACTGGCGGCACACTGGACCAGCACCGGCATGCGCATCGACAGCCTGCGCCTGCAGCGCGATGACCTGAAACTGACCCTGCAGGGTGACCTGCAGCCCGAGGGTGACTGGCCGCTGCAACTGCAGGCACAGCTGCAGTTACCGGCAGTAGAGGGCAAATCCTGGCAGCTGGCGCTGACCGCCACGGGTGATTTGCAGAAGACCCTTAAGCTGGCAGGCACCAGCAGCGGTTACCTCGACGCCACGTTGAACGGGCAGTTGCAGGCGTTGGCCGAGCACCTGCCCGCAACCTTGCAGATCCGTTCCGAGGCATTCAAACCGGCGGGCGCGTTGCCTGACACTTTGCAGTTGAACCAGCTCAAGCTCGATGCCAAAGGCGACTTGCTCAAGGGTTATCAGCTGTCGGGTACGGCCAGCCTGCCGGCTGAACAGTCGCCGATCGCCTTGGCCTTGTCCGGCCTGGTCGACAGTAAAGGCGCCAGGCTCGATGCGCTTGACCTGACCGCCAGCGACACCCAACGGCTCAAGCTGCAAGCCACGGCCGACTGGCAGCAAGGCCTGAGCGCCGATGCGCAACTGGACTGGCAGGACTTCCCGTGGTTGCGCCTGTATCCATTGGAGACGCCGCCCCAGGTTACCCTCAAGGCCTTCAATACCCAGGTGCATTATCGCGATGGCAACTATCAGGGTACCTTCAAGGGCGACCTTGACGGCCCAGCGGGTGCATTCAGTTTGGCCAGCCCGTTCGAAGGCGACCTAAGCCAGGTGAAGCTGCCGCAGTTGGCGCTGACCGCCGGCCAGGGCAAGGCCGCCGGCAGTGTCGCTGTGCGCTTTGCCGACACGCTGGCCTGGGATGTCGACTTGCAGCTTTCGGCGCTCGACCCTGCCTATTGGCTGGCGGAACTGCCGGGCACGCTGGCAGGGCCGCTGCGCAGCAAAGGCGAGCTGAAAGGCGAGGCGCTCGCCCTTGACGCGCAACTTGACCTGAAAGGCCGTCTGCGTGGCCAGCCGGCAGTGCTCAAGGCTGAGGCGCAGGGGGCAGGGCAGAGCTGGACGCTCGGCGCACTGGCTATCCAGCTGGGTGACAACCGCATCAACGGCAGTGGCAGCCTGCAGCAGCGCCTGGCCGGGCGTATCGACCTCGATTTGCCGCGCCTGGGCCAGTTGTGGCCGAGGCTGCAAGGCCAGGTCAAGGGCCGGCTGGACCTCGCCGGCACCTTGCAGGCCCCGCAAGGTACGCTGACCTTGCAGGGCCAGCGGTTGGCCCAGGCCGAAAACCGCCTGCAGCAGCTGGGCCTGGAGGCCCGGCTGGACAACGCCCAGCGCGGTGTAATCGAACTCAAGGCCACAGGCATCCAGCTTGGCGACACCGCCTTGGGCACACTGCAGGCCAACGGCAAAGGTGACATTCGCCAGCAAGCCTTGACCCTGGCGCTGGACGGCCCGCAACTGAAGCTCGACCTTGGGCTGGATGGCCAGTTGAGCAAGGGTGACTGGCGAGGGCGCCTGGCCAGTGGGCGTATTCAGGCCGGTGGCCAGGATTGGCAGTTGCAGGCGCCGGCACGGCTTCAGCGCCTGGCCAGTGGGCAGTTGGATTTCGGTGCCCATTGCTGGCGCTCCGGCCAGGCCAGCCTGTGTGGTGATGACCAGCGCCTGGCCCCCGAGCCGCGTCTGCGCTACCACCTCAAGCAGTTCCCGCTGGACAGCTTGGCCCAATGGCTGCCGAAGGACTTCGCCTGGCAAGGCCTGCTCAATGCTGATATTAACCTGGACATCCCGGCCAGTGGCCCCAAGGGTACGGTCGTGGTCGATGCCAGTGGCGGCACCCTGCGTGTGAAAGACAAGGACCGCTGGATCGACTTCCCTTACCAGGCCCTGCGCCTGGACAGCACACTGGCCCCGCGGCGCATCGATACGCGCCTGGCGTTTCGCGGCGAGCGCCTGGGTGAGTTGAGCGTCACGGCCCGGCTCGACCCGTTGGGCAAAAACAAACCGTTGTCGGGTGATTTCCGCCTGGCCGGGCTGGACCTGTCGGTAGCCCGTCCGTTCGTGCCGATGGTCGAGCGGCTGGCCGGGCAGCTCAATGGCAGTGGCCGGCTTTCCGGTACGTTGCTGGCGCCGCAGGTCAACGGCAACCTGATGCTCAGTGGCGGCGAAGTCAGCGGCGCCGAACTGCCGGCCAGCCTTCAGGACCTGTCATTGCAAGCGCTGATTGCCGGCGAGCACGTGCAGCTTAACGGCAACTGGCGCAGTGGCGAGGCAGGGCGTGGCCAGTTGAGCGGGAACCTCACCTGGGGCCAGGCACTGGGCATGGACGTGCGCTTGCAAGGCCAGCAACTGCCGGTCACGGTCGAGCCTTATGCCACGCTGGAAGTTGCCCCGGACCTGACCCTGCGCCTGATCGACGACAAGCTGGCGGTTACCGGCAAGGTACAGGTGCCCAAGGGCAAGATCACTGTTCGCGAGTTGCCCCCGTCCACCGTCAAAGTGTCGGATGACACGGTCATCGTGGGCCACCAGACAGAAGAGGGCAAACCGCCCATGGCGATGGCCATGGACATTGACGTCGAAGTGGGCCGCGACAAGCTGTCGTTCAGCGGCTTTGGCCTCACCGCCAACCTGCTTGGCCATGTACACATCGGCGATAACCTCGACACCCGTGGTGAACTGAGCCTGGCAGACGGACGCTACCGTGCCTACGGCCAGCGCTTGACCATCCGCCGGGCGCGGTTGCTGTTCGCCGGCCCGATTGACCAGCCGTATCTGGATATCGAAGCCATCCGCAAGGTTGACGATGTAATCGCCGGTATCCGCCTGAGCGGCAGTGCCGAGCAGCCGACCACCAAAGTGTTCTCGGAACCGGCCATGAGCCAAGAGCAAGCGTTGTCGTACCTGGTGTTGGGGCGCCCGTTGGGCACGTCCGGTGAAGACAACAACATGCTCGCCGAAGCGGCCTTGGGCCTGGGCTTGGCCGGTAGCGCCGGCATTACCGGCAGCCTGGCTTCAAGCCTTGGGATTGACGATTTCCAGCTGGATACCGAGGGTTCTGGCAACACAACCAGCGTGGTCGCCAGCGGCAACCTGACCGAGAAGTTGAGCCTGCGTTACGGCGTAGGCGTGTTCGAGCCTGCCAACACCATTGCGTTGCGCTACAAACTGAGCAAAAAAGTGTACCTGGAAGCCGCCAGCGGGTTGGCCAGTTCTTTGGACATCTTCTACAAACGCGACTTCTGAAGGGGGACGGGGCGGTCGTCAGCGGACGGTGGCTGCCTCGATGAATTCATTGGTGTCGGGCGAGGGCGGGGCATCGGGAACACGTACCGGGACAATCAGGCTGGTGTATTCCTCGATCAGTCGGTTCAGGGCCTCGGGTGGTTCGCTGGCCTGGAACTGCATGCGTATCTGCACTTCGTCAGGGTCACGGCTGTCACCCTGACGGCCCTGGCCGCCGATGGTGACCTTGAAGCTGGCGGCCTTGTTCTCGCCCGCCGTCAGCAGGGCCTGCTGCGCTTCAGTGCCTTTGACCCGCACCGACAAGTCGACCTGCATACGCTCCAGGGCCAGGCCTTTGGGCGACACCAAAGCGAACAGGGGAACGCGCATGATGTGCTGGCCGTCCATCGCCACTTCGACCATCTTGGCCTTCATGGGAGCGCCCAACGCCTCGGTGTCGCACTCGAAAAACTGGTCGAACAGGTTGATGTACTGCTGTGCAATCAAACTGTTGGTGGCGCTGGCGGCTTCTTGCAGGCCACGGGTGATTTCGCGCAGGTCGATGGAGGTCATGGGGGCGGGGGGCTTTTGCAACGATTCGACTCCTCAAGCCAGGTGATGCCCCTCCCGTTGCGGGCAGGAGGGGTTGATGGGGGCACTCAAACGTCTCACGGCGCCGGTGGGCCTTCCGGTTTTGGCCCTTTCAGGGTATCGGCCTGAGAAATCTCGTCCGGGCTTTGCAGTTCAGCGGTTCTGACAACGGTTGGCTTGGTCGCGGCGTCCGTCAGGAACTCGATCACCCTCATCATTGCTTCGGGCGGCTCCTGGCGCTTCAGGGTGGTGTTGAAGGCATAGCGGGCGCGTGTATCCGTCTTGCGGGTTTGCGTGGACTTGTGGCTGACGCTGCCTTTCACGTTCAGCTTGAACGGCCCCCAGCCCAGTGAGCCGGTCGCTTCTGCGTTCATGTCCTTGCTGGATGTATCCTCCGACATCTGGTTGATCACCAGTTCGAACTCTACATTGCCCTCTTCGATCGAGATATTCGGGTGCGTAATGGCAGCCAGCAGCGGCACTTTCATGGTCTTGCTGACCACGCCTTTGTATTCGCCCTGTTCGTCGACGATGGTTTCGTCGTAGTCGAACTGGATGGCGACTGCCTTGCCATCCTGGACGCACACCTGCATCAGGAAGTCGGCGTACGATTTGCTGGCGGTTACCTGCGCCTGGACCATGGCCTGCAGGGGGCCGGCGATCATGCGGTCCATCGGCAGGGCGTTGATGACCGAGCCAATAAGGCTGTTGTCTATCGACATATCGGGATGCTCTTTCTCGTGGGGTAAGGAAGCCGCCAGTGGCGGCAATGGTGCAGTGGCGTCAGCGAGCGCAAGGCTCCTGGCGCCGAATGTTGCCGATCTGGCGCAGGCTCAGGCCGTATTTGTTGGCCAACAGGCTGCGGGACAGGCCGTTGGCGCTTTCCTTCTGGATCTGCTGGTTGCGCAGCTGGCGCAGGAAGTGGTCAGCCTTGGGGATCTCCAGGGCGACCCCGGCAAAGCGCTTGATCAACGCATCGAGCGCATCGGTCGGCAGCACGTCGGCAAGCTTGGTACGCTCGCGGTGCTTGGGGATGTACTTGGGCCTGCCACCAAAGGCGCAGGTCAGCTGGTAGGCGTTTTCGATGCCGATGCAGTCGATCAGGGCCTGTAGCGAGTGGGGCAGTTGGCTGATATCGATCTGGCTCAAGTCTGGCGTTTGCATATGGCGCTCCTTCGGGATGGGTGGGATGTGCGACCCGATCACCCGCGGCGTTATGTCGAAGGTGTGAGCAAATTCTGTGCGACTGCCAAGGCGCGTCGCTAGGCGGCATATGGGTTGGGAGTTGTAGCTTCGGTGAACAGGTTTTGCAGGCAGCGATATCCGGTGCTGTAGGAAATGGCATCGACATTTGGCGGGGACTGGTGATTTCTCATCTGATCACGCCGATTGTTGCGGATGTGTCCGGTAACCTTCACTCGCACGGATAGCTGTTCAGCAAGCTGGCGCTGCTCAGGTAGGCTTGAGGGGTGGCGCGCATGTCCTGGGGCAATGTGCGCCAGTCAACCAGCAGGCACAGCGCATGCAGGGGCTGGCCGTTGCGCTGGCCGATGACCTGGCCCGCAAAGTGGCGGCGGTACAGGGCCTGGGTCTGGCGCTGAGCCTGTACCTGATCGGCCTGGGTCAGGGTTTGCCGGGCCAGGTCGGGTAGCCGGGCCGCCGGCACACTGAAATGGACTGGCGCCGCATTGGCCTGCAGGTACCCGGCCTGGCGCACGCGTTGCCACAGTTGTTGCCATTGGCTGCTGCCGGCATGGGCGGCCAGCTCGCGCCCCAGTTCGAGCAGGTGCTCGGCGGGTGTTTGCCGGGTGTCCAGTGCATGAAGGGAAAAGGGGGTCAGAAACAGCGAAGTGAACAGCAGGGGTTTGTACATGGTAACTCCGGCTTGGGTGCTTGGGAGCCTCATGCTTTCAGGCTGACCCCGCCCCACCCAGCAGGAAATGCAGCGCCGGGGGCGGTGGCCGTTGTATCATGGCCGCGGCTCGTTGCGAGCCTTTTGCCCCTGATGTTGCAAGGAACCTTCGATGACACACGTGCAGCGCCTGAAATATTCCCTTTTGATCATCCTGGTTGTACTGGGTCTGATGCTGGGCCTGTCCCACCTGCAGAAGCAGGGAACGATCAGTGAGCAGACCTTCCAGATGCTGGCCATTGCCATTGCGGTGGTGGTCGTGGTGATCAATGGCATCCTGCGGCGCAAGGTCAAGCCCTGACCTGTGCGGGCCGGCCAGGTCTGGCCGGCCATACGCTCAGCGCAGCGGTGTTTGCTCCAGCACGGCGCGGGCCTGAGGGTTCAGGCTGTAGCACTTGTCGCTGCCCAGCTGAATGACGCCTTCGGCGCACAGGCGCTTGAGCACTTCGCGCACGCTGAGAAACGACAGCGGGATGTCCAGCTGTTCCAGTTGGGCGTGCACACCGCGCACGCCAATGCTGCGGCCGTTGCGGTCTGCGGCGTGCAAGGCGTCGATCACCTTGAGGCGAATCAGGCTGGTACGCAGGCCAAAGGTGCGCAGCAGTTCGCGGATCTGTTCGTTGCCGGTGCGTTCCTCGGCAAAAATGCCCTGTCCCTTGGGCGCTTTGCCTGGGACGCGCCCAGCCTGGATCGAGGGTTGCGGGTTGTGCATGTGAATGCTCCTTTTCGTGGACGAACCCGAAATGTGGTTGCCTCACTTACTAGGACGAATGAGAACGCAAAAACTGCAACCCACTCGTGAAAAAAATGCCGCTTTCTCATCAAGACGTTCCACCGCCTTGTAATACGTAAAATTTTCATCTGGCCATTCGTCTGATCGGGATGACCCCCGAACCCGAGGAGTGCCCGTGTTTCCACTTTCCCGTCCCATGACTTGCGCTGGCCTGGCCGCCGCGCTGGTGGCCTTCAGCGTTACCGTTCAGGCGCAGCCCAACCTTGATGCCAGTGCGCAGATCCGACGTACCAGTTACGGGGTGCCGCATATCGTGGCCAAGGATGAGCGTGGTCTGGGCTATGGTGTCGGCTACGCCTATGCGCAGGACAACTTGTGCCTGCTGGCCAACGAGGTGCTGACCGTGAGCGGCGAGCGGTCACGCCATTTCGGTGCCAAAGGCAAGACCCTGGAACAGCGTGACAACCTGGCCAGTGACCTGTTCTTCACCTGGCTCAACAGCCCGGCGGCGGTCAGTGCGTACTTGCAGGCGCAGCCCGCACCGGTGAAAGCGCTGCTGGAGGGCTATGCCACCGGCTACAACCGGGCGTTGGCTGAGCGTCGCAGGCAAGGCTTGCCTGCCGAGTGCGGCAATGGCGAGTGGGTGCGGCCCATCAGTAGCGAGGACCTGGTCAAACTGACCCGTCGGCTGCTGGCCGAAGGCGGTGTCGGGCAGTTCGTCGAGGCGGTGGCGGGGGCGCAACCTCCTGCACAGACCAGCCAGCAGGCACCGGCTGGCTTCGGTACCGCACTGGCGAGGCAAGAGCGCTTTGCCACGGAGCGCGGCAGCAACGCGGTGGCCGTAGGCGCGCAGCGTTCGGCCAATGGCCGTGGCTTGCTGTTGGCCAACCCGCACTTCCCGTGGATGGGCGGCATGCGCTTTTACCAGATGCAGCTGACCATCCCCGGCCAGCTTGATGTCATGGGCGCCGCATTGCCCGGCCTGCCGGTGGTCAACATCGGGTTCAACCGGCACCTGGCCTGGACGCACACCGTCGATACGTCAAATCACTTCACCTTGTACCGTTTGCAGCTCGATCCCAAAGACCCGACCCGCTACCTGCTCGATGGCAAGTCGCTGCCACTGGTGAGGCAAACCGTCAGTGTTGCGGTCAAGGCCGAAGATGGCAGCGTGAGCCAGGTGGAACGGCAGGTCTACAGCTCGCAATTCGGCCCGGTGGTGCAGTGGCCTGGGCGCCTGGATTGGGATGCGCAGGCGGCCTACAGCTTGCGTGATGCCAACCTGGACAACACCCGGGTGCTGCAGCAGTGGTACCAGATCAACCGTGCCGACAGCCTGGCCGCGTTGAAAGGCTCGGTCGAGCAACTGCAAGGCATCCCATGGGTCAATACCCTGGCGGTGGACCAAGGCGGGCGTGCGTTGTATCTGAACCAGTCGGTGGTGCCCTACGTGGATCAGCCACTGCTGGACGCCTGCAGTAACCCGAAGGGGCAGGGGCGCCTGGTGGTGCTGGATGGTTCGCGCAGCGCATGCCAGTGGAAGGTCGATGCGCAGGCCGCGCAACCGGGTATTTTTCCGGCGCGACTGCTGCCGAGCCTTGAGCGCGAGGACTTCGTGCAGAACTCCAACGACCCGGCCTGGATGGCCAACCCGGCCCAGCCGCTGACCGGTTATTCACCGTTGGTCAGCCGCAATGACCAGCCGTTGGGCATGCGTGGGCGCTTTGCCCTGCAACGTCTGCAGGGCACGGCAAAGCTGGGCGTGGATGACCTGCAGCGCATGGTGACCGACGACGAGGTTTACCTGGCCAGCCTGGTGCTGCCAGATCTGCTGCAGTGGTGCAAGGGCGCAGGCGTGGATGTGCAAGCCGTCTGCAGCAGCCTGGCGGCCTGGAATGGCAAGGCTGACCTGGACAGCGGCATTGGCCTGGTGCACTTCCAGAACCTGTTCAATGCCCTGGCCGAACACCCGGAAAGCTGGCGGGTGGCCTTTAACCCGGCCGATCCGCAGCACACCCCGCGAGGCTTGGCAGTAGAGCAAGCGGCCGTGAGCAAGCTGGTGCACGAGGCTGCGCTGGCTTCGCTCAAGCAGGTGAATGAAAGCGGCGTGGCGGGTAAGGCGCGTTGGGGGCAGGTACAGTAGGCGCTCGATGGCACGCCGGTGCCGGGTGGCCCGCAGGCGCTGGGCGTGTATAACGCGATGTACAGTGTGCCGCACGGGCAGGGCAAGCGGCTGGTGGTGAGTGGTACCAGCTACCTGCAACTGGTCAGCTTTACCGACAAGGGGCCAGAGGCTCGTGGGTTGCTGGCGTTTTCCCAGTCAAGCGAAGCAGCTTCGGCGCATGCCAGTGACCAGACCAAGGCGTTCGCCGCTAAGCAGCTGGCGGTGATTCCGTTTACCGAAGCGCAGATCAAGGCTGACCCAGAGTATCGGGAAGTGGTGATCAGTGAGCGGGACAAGGGGGCCGTGGTTCAGCAGTAAGGCATGCCGGCCTCTTCGCGGGTAAACCCGCTCCTACAGGATTTACGCGTCCGTTGTAGGAGCGGGTTTACCCGCGAAGAGGCCGGCCCGGGCAACCCTGCACCCTCAGGAAAACTCGAAAGGCGCCAGCTGAAACCCTTGCTCATCCACCTGCAAGGCCCAGCCCCGGCGGTCCCAGTCTCCCAGCACGATACGCCGTGCCGGCTGTCCATCGACCACCAGCTTGTGTATCGCCGGTCGGTGGGTATGGCCATGCACCAGCGTGCGCACGCCATGTTCCGCCATCACCTTGGGTACTTCCTCCGGCGTGACGTCGACAATCTCGGTAGACTTCATCCGCGTTTGCGTGCGGCTTTCGTTGCGCAGCTTGCGCGCCAGCTTGTAGCGGGCCGACAGCGGCAGGTGACGCAAGATCCACAAACTCAGCGGATTGCGCAGTAACCGGCGCATCTTCATGTAGCCAAGGTCGCGGGTGCACAGGGTGTCGCCATGCATCAGCAGCACCTGTTCGCCGCCCAGCTCGATCACGCTGGGGTCACTCAACAGCGTGCAGCCAGCAGCGTCGCAAAAGGCCTGGCCAATCAGGAAGTCGCGGTTGCCGTGCATCAGGTAGATGGCCGTTCCGCTGTCACTCAGCCGGCGCATGGCCTGGCAGATCGACTGCTGGAAGGGCGTCATGGCATCGTCGCCAATCCACGCTTCGAAAAAATCACCCAGGATGTACAGCGCCTTGGCGTGGCGGGCGCGGCCATCGAGCAGATCAAGAAACGCCCGGGAAATATCCGGGCGTTCTTCTTGCAAATGCAGATCGGAGATCAGCAGGATCACTCAATGATCTCGGCTTTCTCGATGATCACGTCGTCTTTCGGAACGTCCTGGTGGCCAGCTTTGGAGCCGGTGGCGACCTTTTCGATGGCGTCGACGATTTCACGGCCTTCGATCACTTCGCCGAACACGGCGTAGCCCCAGCCCTGCACGTTCTTGCCGCTGTGGTTGAGGAAGTCGTTGTCGGACGAGTTGATGAAGAACTGCGCCGAGGCGGAGTGCGGCTCCATGGTACGTGCCATGGCAATGCTGTACTTTTTGTTCTTCAGGCCGTTGTCGGCTTCGTTCTGGATGGTGGCGCGGGTTTTCTTCTGGCTCATGTTGGCATCGAAGCCGCCACCCTGGATCATGAAGCCCTTGATCACGCGGTGGAACACGGTGCCATTGTAGTGGCCGTCCTTGACGTACTGAACGAAGTTTTCGGTGGTTTGCGGCGCTTTCTCGGCGTCCAGTTGCAGGACGATGTCGCCGTGGTTGGTGCTCAGTTTGACTTTGGACATGCTGAAACTCGCTTCTTCAAGGCAATCAGAAATTAGGGTGCGCAGGGCGCGTGTTATTACCTGACGCAGGATCAGGTGATCGCGACACATGGCGCGCACTGGCCATTTTGCCAGGCTGCGGCAAAAAGCCGTGATAAATCACGCCAGTTTGTCCGGGCCCGACTGTCAGCAGCTTGACTGCTTCGGCTATGATAGGCCCTTTGATTCAATCGGCCTACCCAGGCCGGACACGTGCATTCAAGGATCCTATGAGCAAGCCCACTGCCGACAACGCGCCCAACGCCGCTGCCAAAGGCGCCCCCGCTGTCCCTGCGAACTTCCTGCGGCCGATCATCCAGGCCGACCTGGACTCGGGCAAGCACAGCAGCATCGTCACCCGTTTCCCGCCGGAGCCTAACGGCTACCTGCACATCGGCCACGCCAAGTCGATTTGCGTCAACTTCGGCCTGGCCAAGGAATTCGGCGGCGTCTGCCACCTGCGCTTCGACGACACCAACCCGGCCAAGGAAGACCAGGAGTACATCGACGCCATCCAGAGCGATGTGAAGTGGCTGGGCTTCGATTGGGCGGGCGACGTGCGCTACGCCTCCGACTACTTCGACCAGTTGCACGACTGGGCAGTCGAACTGATCAAGCAGGGCAAGGCTTATGTTTGCGACCTTACCCCCGAGCAAGCCAAGGAATACCGTGGCAACCTCAAGGAGCCGGGCAAGAACAGCCCGTTCCGCGAGCGCAGCGTGGAAGACAACCTCGACCTGTTCGCCCGCATGAAGGCTGGCGAGTTCAAGGACGGCGAGCGCGTGCTGCGGGCCAAGATCGACATGGCTTCGCCAAACATGAACCTGCGCGACCCGATCCTGTACCGCATTCGCCATGCCCACCACCACCAGACCGGTGATAAGTGGTGCATCTACCCCAACTACGACTTTACCCACGGCCAGTCGGATGCCATCGAGGGCATTACCCACTCGATCTGCACCCTGGAGTTCGAAGGGCATCGTCCGCTGTACGACTGGTTCCTCGACAACCTGCCGGTGCCGGCGCACCCGCGTCAGTACGAGTTCAGCCGCCTGAACCTGAACTACACCATCACGTCCAAGCGCAAGCTGAAGCAGCTGGTTGACGAGAAGCACGTCCAAGCCTGGGACGACCCGCGCATGTCGACCCTGTCCGGCTTCCGTCGCCGTGGCTACACCCCGGCTTCGATCCGCAACTTCTGCGAAATGATCGGCACCAACCGCTCCGACGGCGTGGTCGACATGTCGATGCTCGAATTCAGCATCCGTGACGACCTCGACCGCACCGCGCCGCGTGCCATGTGCGTGCTGCGCCCGCTGAAAGTGGTCATCACCAACTACCCGGAAGGCCAGGTCGAGCAGCTTGAGCTGCCGCGCCACCCGAAAGAAGACATGGGCGTGCGCGTGCTGCCGTTCTCCCGTGAGCTGTACATCGACCGGGACGACTTCATGGAAGCGCCGCCAAAGGGCTACAAGCGCCTGGAACCGGCCGGTGAGGTGCGCCTGCGCGGCAGCTACGTGATCCGCGCCGACGAGGCCATCAAGGACGCCGACGGCAACATCGTCGAGCTGCGCTGCTCGTACGACCCGGACACACTGGGCAAAAACCCTGAAGGCCGCAAGGTCAAGGGCGTGATCCACTGGGTACCGGCCGAAGGCAGCATCGAGTGCGAAGTACGCCTGTACGACCGTCTGTTCCGCTCGCCGAACCCGGAAAAGACCGAGGAGGGCGGCAGCTTCCTGGACAACATCAACCCGGATTCGCTGCAAGTGCTCAGCCGCTGCCGTGCCGAGCCGTCGCTGGCCCAGGCCCAGCCTGAGGACCGCTTCCAGTTCGAGCGCGAAGGCTACTTCTGTGCCGACCTGAAAGACAGCCAGCCGGGCCGCCCGGTGTTCAACCGCACTGTCACCCTGCGTGACTCCTGGGGCAGCTGAGGAAACGCCGTGCTTACCATCTACAACACCCTGAGCAAAGCGAAGGAAACCTTCAAGCCGCTGGATGGCAACAAGGTGCGCATGTACGTGTGCGGCATGACCGTGTACGACTACTGCCACCTGGGCCATGGCCGCAGTATGGTGGCATTCGACCTGGTCACCCGCTGGCTGCGCAAGAGCGGCTACGACCTGACCTACGTGCGCAACATCACCGACATCGATGACAAGATCATCAACCGGGCCAACGAGAACGGCGAAACCTTCGACGCCTTGACCGCCCGCATGATCGATGCGATGCACGAAGACGAGCGCCGCCTGAACATCCTGCCGCCAGACCAGGAACCGCGTGCCACCGACCACATCGCCGGCATGCACGCGATGATCCAGACCCTGATCGACAAGGGTTACGCGTACGCCCCGGGCAATGGTGACGTGTACTACCGCGTCGGCAAGTTCGTCGGTTACGGAAAACTGTCGCGCAAGAAGATCGAAGACCTGCGCATCGGCGCGCGCATCGAGGTCGACGAAGCCAAGCAAGACCCGCTGGACTTCGTGCTGTGGAAGGGCGTGAAGCCGGGCGAGCCGAGCTGGGAGTCGCCATGGGGCCCGGGCCGTCCGGGCTGGCACATCGAGTGCTCGGTGATGTCCACGTGCTGCCTGGGCGAGAGCTTCGACATCCACGGCGGTGGCAGCGACCTGGAGTTCCCGCACCACGAGAACGAGATTGCCCAGAGCGAAGCGGCCACTGGCAAGCAGTACGCCAATGCCTGGATGCACTGCGGCATGATCCGTATCAATGGCGAGAAGATGTCCAAGTCGTTGAACAACTTCTTCACCATCCGTGACGTGCTGGAAAAGTACCACCCGGAAGTGGTGCGTTACCTGCTGGTGGCCAGCCACTACCGCAGCGCGATCAACTACTCCGAAGACAGCCTGCGTGACGCCAAGGGCGCGTTGGAACGCTTCTACCACGCCCTGCGCGGCTTGCCACGCGTGGCAGCCAAGGGTGGCGAGGCGTTCGTCGAGCGCTTCAGTGTGGCGATGAACGACGACTTCGGTACCCCCGAAGCCTGCGCCGTGCTGTTTGACCTGGTGCGTGAGATCAATCGCCTGCGCGACAGCGACCCGGAGGCCGCTGCCGGCCTGGCGGGTCGTCTGCGTGAGCTGGGTGATGTGCTGGGTGTGCTGCAGCTGGAAGCCGATGACTTCCTGCGAGCGGGCGCCGAAGGCAAGGTCGATGCGGCCGAGGTTGAAAGCCTGATTCAGGCGCGCCTGCAGGCGCGTGCGGACAAGAACTGGGCCGAGTCGGACCGGATTCGCGACCAGTTGACCGCCATGGGTGTGGTGCTGGAAGACAGCAAGGGTACTACTACCTGGCGGCTGGCTGACTGATCGGCTCGATGATTGGGGCCGCAGAGCGGCCCCAATGGTTACTTGGCTAGCCCCGCCAGTGGGCAATGCAGCACCAACTTCGCCCCACCCAACTCGCTCTCCCCAATCTCCAGCCCGAACCCGTGCAGGTCGACGATCGCCGCAACGATCGACAACCCCAGCCCGAACCCGGCATGGCGATGGCCTTCATCGCTGCGATAGAACCGCTTCAACACCGCAGTACGCTCTTCCTCGGGGATACCCGGCCCACTGTCCTCGATGGCCAGTTGCAGGCGGTTGTCGTCCACTATCGCGCTAATCCCCACTTGCCCGCCTTCGGGCGTGAACTTGATAGCGTTGCCCACCAGATTGGCCAGTGCCTCGAACAGCAGTTCGCGGTCACCGTGCAGAGCCGGCAGCTGCGCGGGCTGGTGCAATTCCAGATGAATACCACCATCTTCGGCCAACGGCAGGTAAAAGTCGTGCAGTTCGACCAGCAAATCATGCGGGTCCAGCTGAACGAACCCGGCACGGCGCTGGCGGTCTTCCAGTTCGCTGATGCGCAACAACCCACGAAAACGTGCCATCAGGGTGTCGGTTTCGCCGATGGCCTGGTCCAGCGCCTCGGCTTGCGCAGAGTCCACATCGCTCTGCTGGCGAATGCGGTACAGCTGGGCGCGCAGGCGAGTCAGAGGGGTGCGCAGGTCATGGGCAATGTTGTCGCACACACCTTTCACCTCATGCATCAACCGCTCGATACGGTCGAGCATGGCATTGACGATGGCGGCCAGCATGTCCAGCTCGTCGCGCCTGGCCGACAAGGGCAGGCGGTGCGTCAGGTCACCCGCGACGATAAGCTCGGCCTGGGCCTGGATCGCGCGGATACGCTTTAACGGCCGGCGGCGCAACAGATACCAGCCTGCAAAGCCTGGGATCAGCGTCAAGGAGATACCCCAGAGCAGGGCATCGAGAATAATCCGGGTCACCACGAACAGTGAGCCGTTATCGCGGAACAGTACCAGCCAGCGGCCATCTTGCACTTTGATCGCCACCGCATCGCAGCTGTCGCGGGGCAGGTGTGGGTCGTCGGCATCCAGGCAACGTTTCAACTCATGGATCTTGCCGTCCAGCCTTAGTTCCGGGGGCAGGGCACGCACACTGCCGCCCATCGGGTTGAGCTGGGCGTCAAACAGGCCGTAGGCGTCGAAGCTGCGTTCTTCGAAGGCCTGGCTGGCGATCAGGGCGTCATCCAGCTGCTTGCCGCTCATGTGCGCGAACAGGTGCTGGCGTTGCAGCATGGAGTGGCGGGTGAGTTTGTTCAGGTAGCTGGATACCTCGAAATACAGCACCCCCATGAGGATGCTGCTCCAGGCCACGAACAGAAAGCTGTACAGCGCCAGCAGGCGGCTGGTCGAAGAGCTCCAGCCTTTAGACGGGTTCAGCAATGGCATAGCCGGAGCCCCGTACCGTACGGATCAGCGGCGACTGGCCGGGGGAGTCGATTTTCTTGCGCAGGCGGCCGATGTGCACGTCGATCAGGTTGGTGCCCGGGTCGAAGTGGTAGCCCCAGACTTCCTCGAAAATCATCATCCGCGTGATCACCTGGCCGCTGTGGCGCATCAGGTACTCCAGCAGCTTGTACTCGGTGGGCAACAGGTTGAGGGTGTTGTCTCCACGGCGCGCCTCGTGGCTGATCAGGTCCAGCTGCAGGTCGGCGACCTGCAGGCGGGTCTGGGTCATGGGCACGCTGTTGCGGCGCAGCAATACCTCGACCCGCGCAGCCATCTCGTCGGAGGCGAACGGCTTGGTCAGGTAGTCGTCACCGCCGGCACGCAGGCCGCGTACCCGCTCATCGACGTCGGAGAGGGCACTGATCATCAGGATCGGGGTGGCGATCTTGAGGCTGCGCAGGGTGGTCACGATGGTCAGGCCGTCGACCTCGGGCAGCATGCGGTCGAGGGTGATCAGGTCGTAGCCGCCGGCAATGGCTTTGGCCAGGCCTTCACGGCCATTGTCGGCCCAATCCACGTCCAGGCCGTGGCTGGTAAGTTCGGCGACGATTTCCTGGCCGGTGACGGCGTCGTCTTCGATGGTCAGTACGCGAGGCATGCTGGTTCCTGGGCATCTAATAGAGATTTGATTGTGCCAAAGAATAGACAACCGGCGATTTAAGAAAAATTCATCTAGCGTGCGCCGATACCCTCGGCATGCATGATCTGCGCAATGATCGGCACCGGCGTCATCAGGTGCGAGCGCATCATGGCGCTGGCGCGCTTGGCGTCGCGGGCGAGAATCACCTCCACCAGTGCCGCATGCTCCTGGCGCTTGAGCTCCAGCGCCTGTTCGGAAAACACCGTCTGCGTCAGCCACAGGTGGCGATAACGCTCGGCCTGGTCGAACAGGTAGGTGCGCGCCTGCAGCAGGTGTTTGGAACCGCAGCCCGAGGCAATGGCGGTATGAAACGCCTTGTGCCGTTCGTCCCACACATCCAGGCGCTGTTCGCGGGTTTTTACTTCCACGACCTTAGCCAGTGTATGGGAGTGGGCCAGGACTGACGCCTCCCAGGCGTCATCACCGCGCTCGATGGCCAAGGCAATGATCATCGCCTCCAGGTTGGCGCGCGCATCGTAGATGTCGTTCATCTCGTCCAGCGACATGGGCGCCACCCGGTAGCCTTTCTGGCTGATGGCGTTGACCAGGTGTTCGGCCACCAGTTGCGACAGCGCTTCGCGCAGCGGGCCCACGCCCAGGTCGTAGCGTTCCTTCAGGGCGCTCATCAACAGTTTTTCACCGGGCTTGAACACGCCACGAATGATGTCCTTCTTGAGCCTCTCATACCCGCTGAATGCTGAGTTTTGTCGGGGGGCGAGCGCTTCCAAGATCCTGTTCCTCAAAACGTTTTGGTGATCATACCGAAACCCTCTGCGGACGAAAAACAATGGACAATAGCGCTTAATAGCTATGAAAGATAAAAATGTAGACATTTTTGTTGAGTAGCGATATTTTTAGCTCGCCCTCACTGATCCAGGTCATCACTGGATAGCGCCAACCACCTTTTTGCCAGGACACTGCCATGAACGCCTTTACGCAGATCGACGAACTTGTGATGCCGCTGCCGCTCGAACCGCGTGGTTACACCATCGCTCCCTCGAAACAGTCGCCGCGTCTGCTGGAACTGACCTTTGCCCGCGAAACCGTCGAAGCGTTCGTCCAGGCCGTCGCCCAATGGCCGGTGCAGGCGCTGGAGTACAAGTCGTTCCTGCGCTTCCGGGTAGGTGAAATTCTTGATGAGCTGTGCCAGGGCACCTTGCGCCCCGTGCTGCTCAACACCATCCTCGACCGCACGACCGGCGGCATGCTGATTACCCCGATTGGCCTGGATGACGTGAGCCAGGCCGAGGACATGGTCAAGTTCACCACCGCCTGTGCACACCTGATCGGCCGCTCCAACTACGACGCCATGAGTGGGCAGTTCTATGCGCGCTTCGTGGTGGTCAACAGCGACAACTCCGACAGCTACCTGCGCCAGCCGCACCGGGTCATGGAGCTGCACAACGACGGCACCTTCGTGAACCAGATCACCGACTACGTGCTGATGCTGAAGATCGACGAAAAGAACATGGAAGGTGGCAACTCGCTGCTGCTGCACCTGGACGACTGGGAGCAGTGCGAGGAATTCTTCCGCCACCCGATGGCACGCCGCGAAATGCGCTGGACCGCGCCACCCAGCAAAAAGGTTGCCGAGGATGTGTTCCACTCGGTGTTCGACACCGATGGCGAAGGCCGCCCGACCATGCGCTACATTGACCAGTTCGTGCAGCCGGAAAACTACGAGGAAGGCATCTGGCTGAACGCCTTGTCCGACTCGCTGGAAGGCAGCGAGAAGAAGGTGTCGATACCGGTAGGTGTAGGCAGCTTCCTGCTGATCAACAACCTGTTCTGGCTGCATGGCCGTGACCGCTTCACCCCGCATGAGGGCCTGCGCCGTGAACTGATGCGTCAGCGTGGTTACGTCGCCTTCCCAAAACCGCTGTACCAGCGCGGGCAATAATCAAGGGTGTCGGGCGGGCGCCCGCCCATGCGCTTTTGCAAAAAAACGATGCCACCAAGGCCCGCGCGGGCCTTGGTGAGCCAGCCAGGCAATGCCTGCGTGTGAGGTAAGGCTGTGTACGATTTCATCATTATTGGCGGTGGCATTGTGGGCATGTCCACGGCCATGCACCTGATCAAGGTCTACCCGGACGCGAAGATTCTCCTGCTGGAGAAGGAATCCGGCCCGGCTCGCCATCAGACCGGCCACAACAGCGGCGTGATTCACGCCGGCGTGTATTACACCCCCGGCAGCCTCAAGGCGCGTTTCTGCCTGGAAGGCAACAAGGCCACCAAGGCCTTCTGCACCCAGCACGGCATCCGCTTCGATGAGTGTGGCAAGTTGCTGGTGGCCACCAACGACCTGGAAATGCAACGCATGAAAGCGCTGTGGGAGCGTACTGAGGCCAATGGCCTGGAGCGCTACTGGCTGTCGGCAGACGAGTTGCGCGAGCGCGAGCCCAATATCGTAGGTATGGGTGGCATCTTCGTGCCGTCCAGCGGCATCGTCAATTACGCGCAAGTGACCGCCGCCATGGCCGCAGACTTCCAGCGTGCCGGTGGCGAAATCCGCTATGGCGCTGAGGTGGTCGGCTTGCAGGAGCAGGCCAGCGAAGTGATCGTACGCACACAGCGCGACGAGTTCCGCAGCCGTTTCCTGGTAACGTGCTCGGGCCTGATGGCCGACCGCGTGGTGAGCATGCTGGGCCTGCGCACCGAGTTCGTGATCTGCCCGTTCCGTGGCGAGTACTACTTGCTGCCCAAGCAACATGACCAGATCGTCAACCACCTGATCTACCCGATTCCTGATCCGTCGATGCCGTTCCTGGGGGTGCACCTGACCCGCATGATCGACGGCACCGTCACCGTCGGCCCCAACGCCGTACTGGCAATGAAGCGCGAGGGCTACCGCAAGACCGACGTCAGCCCTGGTGACCTGTTCCAGACCCTCACCACCCCCGGCATTCTCAAGGTACTGGCGAAGAACTTCCGCCCGGGCCTGATCGAGATGAAAAACTCGCTGTTCAAGGGCGGCTACCTCAAGCAGGTGCAGAAGTACTGCCCAAGCATCACCAAAGCTGACCTCACGCCATACCCGGCCGGCGTACGCGCCCAGGCGGTGTCGCGTGACGGCAAGCTGATCGACGACTTCCTGTTCGTCAACACCGCGCGCAGCGTGAACGTGTGCAATGCGCCGTCGCCGGCCGCCACCTCGGCCATTCCGATCGGCGCCTACATTGTCGAAAAGGTGTGCGAGCAGGTCAGCCGGCAAGGGGGCCACATCCCCAAGGCGGATCGTGCAGCCAGCCAGCGGGTTGCCAGCTGACACACCGGTAATACGTTTTGCGGTCTCCTCTTACTCAACCCGAACTGCCCTACTCACCATTTAGGGCAGGGCGGGCTTTTTCGCGCCTGCGTCGGTGATCGTGCCAGCCGACGGCCCCTTCGCGGGCATGACAAAAACAACAAGGTAGCGCCATGCAAACCCACAAGAACAATTTGAGTCATGGATTGAAATCACGGCATGTCACCATGCTGTCCATTGCCGGCGTGATCGGTGCAGGCCTGTTTGTCGGCTCTGGCCGTGCCATTGCTGAAGCCGGGCCGGCCACCATTCTGGCCTATATCCTGGCCGGTGGCCTGGTAGTGCTGGTGATGCGCATGCTGGCCGAAATGGCGGTAGCCTCGCCAGATACCGGGTCGTTTTCCACCTATGCCGACCTCGCCATCGGCAAATGGGCCGGCTACACCATCGGTTGGCTGTATTGGTGGTTCTGGGTGCTGATCATCCCGATCGAAGCCAACATCGCCGCCACCATTATCAATTCCTGGGTCCCGCAACTGGAGATCTGGGTATTGTCGCTGGTCATCACGTTGTTGCTGACCGCAACCAACCCGTTCAGCGTGAAGAACTACGGTGAGTTCGAATTCTGGCTGGCACTGGTCAAGGTGGTGGCTATCGTCAGCTTTATTGCGCTTGGCGTGTGCGCCATTTTCGGTTTGTTGCCGGGTTCTGGCGTCAGCGGGGTCTCGCGCCTGTGGGACACCGGCGGTTTCATGCCAAATGGCTTCGGCGCAGTGCTCAGCGCCATGCTGATTACCATGTTCTCGTTCCTCGGTGCCGAGGTGGTGACGATTGCGGCAGCCGAGTCTGACGAGGCGGGCAAGCACATTTCCAAGGCCACCAATTCGGTGATCTGGCGGATCACGCTGTTCTACATCCTGTCGATCTTCATCGTTATCGCACTGGTACCGTGGACCGACCCGCGCCTGGCCACCGAAGGCTCATACGTTACGGTGCTGGATACCCTGGGCGTGCCAAATGCCAAGGCCATCATCGACTTCGTGGTGCTGACATCGGTGACCAGCTGCCTTAACTCGTCGTTGTACACCGCCTCGCGCATGGTATATTCGCTGAGCCGTCGCGGTGATGCGCCGGCTTGCGCCCAGGTGACCAGCCGCAGCGGCACACCAGTGGTAGCGGTGCTGCTGTCTACCGGTGCTGCGTTCCTGGCGGTGATTGCCAATTACCTGGTGCCAGCCAAGGTGTTCGGCTTCCTCATGGCAAGCTCCGGCGCCATTGCCCTGCTGGTGTACCTGGTGATCGCCGTTTCCCAGCTGCGCCTGCGCCAACGCTTGACTGCACAGGGCAAGACGTTGGGTTACCGCATGTGGCTGTTCCCGTGGCTGACCTGGGGCGTGATCCTGTTCATCAGTGGCGTATTGGTGCTGATGCTGTTCCGGCCGGATCACCGCCTTGAGGTGGTGTCGACCATGGTGCTGGCGGTGCTTGTGGTGTGTTCCGGCCTGCTGGTCACGCGGCGCCGGGCACGTGCAGTGCCGGTGAACAGCGTAGGGCAGGGTGCCTGACACGTCTGGTCTGAAGACAGACGAGCAAGTCGCATCAGGCTGTGAGAGGATGTCCGCCATTGCAGCCAGGACCCCGAACACAGCCTGATGAAGACACCCAAAAGAATCGAACCCCTGATCGAAGACGGCCTGGTCGACGAAGTACTGCGGCCGTTGATGAGTGGCAAGGAGGCCGCCGTGTACGTGGTGCGCTGTGGCAGCCAGGTACGTTGCGCCAAGGTCTATAAAGAAGCCAACAAGCGCAGCTTCCGCCAGGCCGCCGAGTACCAGGAAGGCCGCAAGGTGCGCAACAGCCGTCAGGCCCGGGCCATGGCCAAGGGTAGCAAGTACGGCCGCAAGGAAGCCGAAGACGCTTGGCAGAACGCCGAAGTGGCGGCGCTGTTTCGCCTTGCCAGCGCGGGCGTGAGGGTGCCCAAGCCTTACGACTTCCAGGACGGCGTGCTGTTGATGGAGCTGGTAACCGATGCCGATGGCGATGCCGCACCAAGGCTGAACGACGTGCACCTTGAAGCCGAGGATGCCCGCACGTTCCATGCCTTTGTCATTCGTCAGATCGTCTTGATGCTGTGTGCCGGGCTGGTGCATGGCGACCTGTCGGAGTTCAACGTGCTGCTGGGCCCGGACGGGCCAGTGATCATCGACTTGCCACAGGCGGTGGATGCGGCGGCCAACAACCATGCCTTCAACATGCTGCAGCGCGACGTTGACAACATGGCCCACTATTTCGGGCGCTTTGCGCCGGAGCTGAAAAGCACCCGGTATGCGCAGGAAATGTGGGCGCTGTACGAGGCCGGTGACTTGCTTCCCGACAGCCCATTGACTGGCGTGTTCGAGGATGACGAACATGAAGCTGACGTGACGGGGGTCATTCGCGAGATCGATGCTGCCCGCATGGATGATGCCCGCCGCCGTGCCGCGCGGGCCGAGGCCGAGCATGGACCGACCAAGGCAGAAGAGCCGACGCCGCCCTGGCTTCAGTAATAGGTTGCCTGTACCGGCCTCATCGCGGGCGTGCCCGCGAAGAGGCCGATACAGGATAACCAGGGCGCCAAACAGTCATTGCCTTTGACGCAAGACAATATCTCGCCATTTGTCCTTTTCACTGGCGCGTGACAGGCATAAGGTATACGCCGTTCAAAATGCCCTGGAGCTGTCATGTCCAACCAATTCCCCTCCGTTCGTCCCCGCCGCCTGCGCCAGAACGAGTCCCTGCGCACGATCTTCCAGGAAACCGAGTTCCGCCTGGAAGACCTGATCCTGCCGATCTTCGTCGAAGAGGGCATCGATGACTTCGTGCCGATCACCAGCATGCCCGGCGTCAATCGCATCCCCGAAAAGCTGCTGGCCCAGGAAATCGAGCGCTACGCCCGTGCCGGGATCAAGTCGGTGATGACCTTTGGCGTATCGCACAACCTGGACGCTGTGGGCAGCGACACCTGGAACGAAAACGGCCTGGTTGCGCGCATGTCGCGCATCTGCAAAGACACCGTGCCGGAAATGGTGGTGATGTCCGACACCTGCTTCTGCGAATACACCAGCCACGGCCACTGCGGCGTGCTGCATGACCACGGTGTGGACAACGACGCCACCCTGGCCAACCTGGGCAAGCAAGCGGTCATCGCTGCCGCTGCCGGTGCCGACTTCATCGCCCCGTCGGCGGCAATGGACGGCCAGGTACAGGCTATCCGCAGCGCGCTGGATGGTGCCGGTTTCCATGACACGGCGATCATGGCCTATTCGACCAAGTTTGCCTCGTCGCTGTATGGTCCGTTCCGTGAAGCCGGTGGTACCGCGCTGAAGGGCGACCGCAAGAGCTACCAGATGAACCCGATGAACCGCCGCGAAGCGGTGCGCGAGTCGCTGCTGGACGAGCAGGAAGGGGCAGACGTGCTGATGGTCAAGCCGGCTGGCGCCTACCTGGACGTGATCGCCGACATCCGCGCAGCGTCGCGCCTGCCTCTGGCTGCGTATCAGGTGAGCGGCGAGTACGCGATGATCAAGTTCGGCGGCCTGGCCGGTGCCATCGATGAAGGCCGGGTGGTGCGTGAAAGCATTGGCGCAATCAAGCGTGCCGGTGCTGACCTGATCCTGACCTACTTCGCCATGGACCTGGCCCGCGAGGGTATCTGATTAATAGGGCGCCGCTTTGCGGCGCCTCTGTTCACCTGTGCCTTGAAGCCGTGTAATGCCCCTGTGGGAGCGGCTTCAGCCGCGAAGACGCCAGCAAGCCAATTCACAAAAAATCGTCAAGCGCTGAATTATTTAGTGTCCCGTTGTATCTGAACCCTAAGAGCATTCATAGACAGGGATACGGGCATGAAACCTCGCAAGAAAAGCGTCCAGCCAATCGGCCTGAAGGACATCACGATCGTCGACGACGGAAAGATGAAAAAGGCGATCACCGCCGCAGCGCTGGGCAATGCCATGGAGTGGTTCGACTTCGGTGTTTACGGCTTCGTCGCCTACGCGCTGGGGAAGGTGTTCTTCCCCAATGCCGACCCCAGCGTGCAGATGATCGCCGCACTGGCCACCTTTTCTGTGCCGTTCTTGATCCGGCCGTTGGGCGGACTGTTTTTTGGCGCCCTGGGCGACAGGTTTGGCCGGCAAAAAATCCTCGCCGCGACTATCGTGATCATGTCGCTCAGTACCTTCGCTATCGGCCTGATACCGTCCTATGCCAGCATCGGCATCTGGGCGCCAATTTTGTTGCTGCTGGCCAAGATGGCCCAAGGGTTCTCAGTGGGCGGCGAGTACACGGGGGCGTCGATCTTCGTCGCCGAATACGCTCCCGACCGCAAGCGGGGTTTTCTCGGTAGCTGGCTGGACTTCGGCTCCATTGCCGGTTTTGTGCTTGGTGCAGGCGTGGTCGTGCTGATTTCTACCGTTCTCGGCGAGGAAAAGTTCCTGGAGTGGGGCTGGCGCCTGCCGTTCTTCCTGGCCCTGCCGTTGGGCATCATCGGCCTGTACCTGCGCCATGCGCTGGAAGAAACGCCCGCGTTCCAGCAGCATGTCGAGAAGCTGGAGCAGGGCGACCGCGAAGGGCTTGCCTCTGGGCCTAAGGTGTCGTTCAAGGAGGTGGCCACCCAGCACTGGCGCAGCCTGGTGACTTGCATTGGTGTGGTGATTGCCACCAACGTCACCTATTACATGCTGCTCACTTACATGCCCAGCTACCTGTCGCACAACCTGCATTACAGCGAAGACCACGGCGTGCTGATCATCATCGCGATCATGGTCGGCATGCTGTTCGTGCAACCGATGATAGGCCTGCTCAGCGACAAGTTTGGCCGCCGGCCATTCATCATCGTCGGCAGTGTCGGCCTGTTCGCCCTGGCCATTCCGGCGTTCATGCTGATCAACAGCGGTGAGCTGGCGGTGATTTTCGCCGGGTTGCTGATCATTGCCGTCATGCTCAACTTCTTCATCGGCGTAATGGCCTCGACGCTGCCGGCGATGTTCCCCACACACATCCGCTACAGCGCCCTGGCCAGTGCCTTCAACATCTCGGTGCTGATCGCCGGCCTTACCCCGACGCTCACTGCCTGGCTGGTGGAGAGCACCGGCAACCTGTACATGCCGGCTTATTACCTGATGGCGATTGCCGCCGTGGGCCTTGTCACTGGCCTGACCATGAAGGAAACCGCCAACAAGCCGCTGCGCGGTGCGGCACCGGCGGCATCGGACATCGAGGAAGCGCGTGAACTGCTGCAGGAGCACCACGACAACATCGAGCAGAAAATCGAAGACATCGACGCGCAGATCGCCGAGCTGGAAGCGAAACGCAAGGTGCTGGCTCAGCAGCACCCGCGCATCGACTGATCAGCGAGGCATGTAGCCGCGCTGCCAGGCGCGCGGTATGAACCGCGATACCAGGGCCAGCACACACGCCAGCGCGCAGCTGCCGGCCAGTGCCTGCAGGCCCAGGTGTTGTTGCAACCAGGCGCCGAGCGCGGCCCCCGACAGCATACCGGCCCAAGGCACCAGCTGCACCCGCCAGCCGTTACGCCGCTCGCCCAGCAGCCAGCGCCCCAGGCCACGGCCGAAGCGGGACAGGGCGCCAGTAACGTAGGTCAGGCCGATGGGCAGGCCGTTCACCTGTTCGACCACGGCATTGATCATGCCCATGGCCAGTGTGGCGGCCAGTAATGCCGGGAAGGTGGCTGCCAACGGCCACACGGCCGCGAACCCCAGCAGTGCGGCGACCACCAGCAACACGGGCCAGGCCCGGCGGTGAAAGCCGCGTGCCAGCAGTACGCCCAGCGCATTGCCGGCGACAAAGCCCAATACCGCGCCACTCAGGCGCAGCACCAGGGCCAGGTCGGCTTCACTGATGGCCACCGCCAGGCGCGTGGTGTTGCCGCTCATGAACGACACGAAATCACCCAGCGCCAGCAGGCCGATGGCATCGGTCATGCCAGCCAGCACCGACAGGGCGGCGACCAGGCCGAGGCCGACACGACCACGTAGGGTTTGCAGCCGCAGCCGCCTGGCCGTGCGCGTTGGGAGGGCATTGGGCAGCATGCGCAGGCCTCAGGGCAGCAGTTTTTCGCGGGCCAGGGTGCCTTTGAGGGTGCGCTCCACCACGTCGACCAGCACCATGGTCTGGTGATCGACCTCGATATTGAGTAGCTCGCCGGCCTTGTAGCGGGCGAAGGTGGTCTGGCGCAGGGTTTCCGGGATCAGGTTGATGGTGATGACATTGTCGTCGACATCGGCAACGGTCAGGCTGCAGCCGTTGACCCCGATGAAGCCGCGCGGGAACACGTACTTGCCCCATTCCGGCGGCATGCGAAACCTGATGAATGCACCGGTTTCCTTGATGGACAGCTCGACGATTTCCGCAGTGGTGGCGATGTGGCCGGCCATCAGGTGGCCGCCGACTTCGGCGTTCATTTTTGCCGAGCGTTCGATGTTGACGCCTTGGCCGGCCTTGAAATTGCGCAGGTTGGTGCGCTCCAGGGTGGCGTTCATGGCGTCGAACCTGACCTGCGTACCGTGAATTTCGGTGACCGACAGGCAAGTGCCCTCGACACTGACGCTGGCGCCGATCTTCAGTTCGTCGAGCAGTTCGGTGGTGAGGTCGATGGTGAACTGGTTGTGGCCCGGGTAGGCGGTCACATCAAGCAGAGGGCGGACGGCCTGGACGATGCCGGTGTACATGGAGTTGCTCCTGGGCACAAAAAGAAATCACCCGAACGCTATGCCTCTGGCGCTGCAAAATCAAGGTCGGCCTCTGCGCAGGTTTACAAATGCCCGCTGCTGTTGACGATCCGCAGGCACAGCGCCTCGTACGGGTCCAGGTTCACCATCAGGCGCCCGTCCTCGGTCAGGTCGCCTTCAACCGTCTCGTTGATCATGTCCACCACCGGCCCCGGCGTGAACCCGGTCAGTTGCAGCTCCTCCGCAATCACGTCCTGGCCAAAGTTCAACGCGCTGATCTGGATACCGCGCCCGGCCGGCAGTTCGTGCACCATCACCAGCAACCCCGGGCTGCTGACTTCAGGCACCAGCACCTGGCGGCTGGTGGCGATGCCATAGGCCTGGCGTACGGCCAGTAGCTTCTTCACCTTGCAGGCAAACGAGTCGCTGTTTTCCAGCTGGCTGTCCAGGCTTCCATACAAGGCGCGTGCACGGGGCATGCCGCGCACCGATTGCTCGGCCTGCGTGTCCAGCCCGGCCAGGTCGTAACCGCCCCGGTGAATCCAGCGGGTGTCGCCATCGAGCATGCGCTCGGCCACCGCGTCGGCGGGCAAGGGCAGGGCACCGACCAGGTCCCAGCCGGACAGCGCGACCACCCCCGGCTGCATGGCGTTGTACATGACCAGCAGCAGGTGCACCTTCTGGATCTGTTCGATTTCTGCCGCGCCGATCTGCTCCAGATCGCGCAGGCCCAATGCTGCGGCAATCAGGCTGGCCGTGGTGCAGGCGATGCCGTTGGTGACGAAGCGCAGGTTGTACGGCGCATGCTCGCCCGATAGCCGCTCGTAAATCTCTTCACGGATGTGTTCGCGCAGGATGCTGCCGGGTAGCGTCTGGCCTTTGAACAGGTACATGTCATGGGCGTGCAGGGTCCAGAAGTGCACCAGTTCCACGGTCAGCTCGTCATGGTTTTGCAGGGCATGGATCAGCGAAGCCGGGTCGATGCCGAAGGCGTGCATTTCCTTGAGCATCAGGCGCAGAAATGCGGTGTCACCGGTCAGCAGTGCATGCTGGTAGGCCGGCCGGGTAACGAAATCGTAGGACAGGTCGGCGCCGCCTTTGGACATCTGTGCGATGTCGTCCAGCGTGAGGTTAAGCTCCTGAAAGCTGAAGCCGCCGGCTTTGCGGATCATGCCGCCGATCAGCTGATTGCCCACAATCGACAGCGGGTGGCTTTCCGACCAGGCGGTATCGCTGGCCCGTGTTTCCACGCCGAGAAAGCCGTTGGCGTCCAGACGCAGGCCTCGGGCGCCCAGGCAGTCCAAGGCGTGCAGGGCATCGCCAATGATCATTTGCTGGGCGGCGAAGGTCGGGTCCAGCCAGTTCAGAGACGGTTGGCCTTCCTTGAAATAGTGCAGGTATACCCAGCGCCGCGTCTTGCCGTCGACACCGGTAACCGGCGGTGTAGCGCTCCAGTCGGTTTCCTTCACACCCGGCTCGAAGAAGATGACACGTTGCAGCTGGCCGACGATGTAATGGCGGGCCTTGAGCTCGTCGCATTGGGCCGGCAGCAGGTTGACCGCGTCACGGCCGGCGGGCACCTCCGGCAACAGCGGCCAGTCTTCCTCGCGGATTTCGACCATGTGGTACAGCCCCGGGTAGGGCCCGTGTGCCAGTTCTGCCAAGCGGAAGTCAGCACCCTTGCCGGTGTGTGAGGGGATCAGGTCGTCGATGGTCACGGCGTTGTGCGCCGCGGCCATGCGGCTCATCTGGATCAGTTCCTGTTCACTGCCGTACAGCGGGTCGATGTCGAAGCTGATGCGGTCGAAGTTGCCGTCCACGCTGGGGGTGAGTTCGCGACCGCGAATCCCGCCTGACAACTTGATCGGGCCGGTGTGCAGGCCCTGGATGCCGATATCCGACAAGCGCTTCCACAGCGCTTCGTGGGCCAGGGCGCCGAGCACCGAGCAGCCTGGCGGGGCGATGATGGCGTCGGGGTACACCGTCAGCCAGACCGAGGCGATTTCTGTGGCGCGGCGTGGCTGGGCTTCGGCGTACGGCTGCTGCCACAACCGGGACTGGCCTGAATACAGGCTGGCGCGCGCTTGGGAGGCCTTGAGCATGGCGCGGTCTTCGAGCCATTTGACGTATGACGGGTCGGGCTGGGTCATTTCGCGTCCTCTTTGCGTGTCGGCACCGGCTCAGGTTATGACGGCATAGGTGGCTGATCGTTCGGCTGGGAGTTGTGATGGCTTGCGAATCGGCATTCGGGCCGCTTCGCGCAAACATTTCAGCGAATCCTGATGGGTGGCCTCGCGGCTGCACAGGCGATGACCACACGAGGTATCCGGAGGCCGCTACAGCCACACGATCACCGCCGCGCCGACAACTGCTGCGGCGCCAGAAATGCATCATGAAAGTAGTTACGCACGGCCTGCATCGCCGGGCTGAACGCCCGCTCCCGGTGCCAGGCCAACCCCACGCTCATCGGCGTAACCGGGTCGCTGATGGTCACTGTCTCGATGCGTTTGCCCTCCAGCGACCAGGGCCGGTGTACCAGGTCTGACAGGATCGCCACGCCACTGCCATTGGCAACCATGCTGCGCACCGCTTCCACCGAACTGGTCCGCACCCGCACGCTCGGCCTTTGCCCGGCGTGTTCCCAGTAGCGCATGGCGCTTTGCTCGGCTTCGTCCACTGTCAGCAGAATGAACGGCTCACAGGCCACGTCGGCCAGGCTCACCGACGAGCGCTCGCACAGCGGATGGTGACCGGGCAGCCATAGCCGGCGCTCGGAGTTGAACAGCGTCTCCGAAACGATATCGGGGTGGGTGAGGTTGGCGGTGAGCACTACCGCCATGTCGAAACGCCCCTCCAGCAAGCCTTGCTCGATGGCGCTGCGCTCTTGCTCGTACAGCTCCAGGGTCACGTCCGGGTGCCAGTGTTCCAGGCGCTGCAGGTGGTGGGGCAGGAAGTAGCCGATCACGGTGTAGCTTGCCGCCAGGCGCAGCAGGCCGCTTGCACGCACGTTCGGCAGCGGGCTGTTCAACGCGTCATCGACACTTCGCAGTATCACATAGGCGCGGTTCAGAAAGTGCCGGCCCGCTTCGGTCAGGTTCATGCCCTGAGCCGAGCGCTGGAACAGCAGCACGCCAAGCATGGCTTCCAGTTCCTTGATGGCCGTGGTTACCGCCGACTGGGAGATATTCAGGTGGATCGCTGCCTGGGAAATCTGGCCGATCTCGGCGGTTGCGACAAAATAGCGGACCTGGCGCAGTGTCAGTGACACGGTTGGCTCCTGTGGTATCTGATTTTCCGAAGACACCCCATCTGTTTATAGATCTTCCCAAGGGGGTGTGGAGACTCTAACGTGGCTTGCATGCAGTCACAAGCGCCAGGAGAAACAGTCATGCAGGTGGTGGATTTCAACTCGGACATGGGTGAGGGGTTTGGCCCGTGGACCATTGGCGATGGCGTCGACATCGAGCTGATGGGCCATATCAGCACCGCGAACATCGCCACGGGCTTCCATGCCGGCGACCCCGGTACCATGCGCCGTACTGTAGAGCGGGCCAAGGCGTTGGGCGTTGCGGTGGGCGCCCACCCGGGTTTCCGAGACCTGGTGGGCTTTGGCCGCCGGCATATCAACGCCCCGGCCCAGGAGCTGGTCGACGACATGCTTTACCAGCTGGGTGCACTGCGAGAAATTGCCCGTGCACAAGGTGTGCGCCTGCAGCACATCAAGCCGCACGGTGCGCTGTACATGCACCTGGCGCGTGACGAAGAAGCCGCGCGCCTGTTGGTGGAAAACCTGCGGGTGATCGAGCCGGGGCTGTTGCTGTACTGCATGCCGGGCTCGGTGATCTGTCGTATTGCCCAGGAACTTGGCCAACCGGTGGTCCGCGAGTTCTACGCCGACCGCGAGTACGACCTGAGCGGCTCTATCGTCTTCACCCGCAATGTGCGTGGTTATGACCCCACAGCGGTTGCAGAGCGGGTACTGCGTGCTTGCCAGCAAGGCGTGGTACGTACGGTCGAAGGCCAGGACCTGGCCATCGCGTTCGATTCCATTTGCCTGCACAGCGATACTCCCGGCGCGCTCGACCTGGTAGAAGCCACGCGCAAGGCGCTGGACGCAGCCGGTATCGTGGTGCGTGCGCCACGTTGAGCCCATGAGGCATCCGGCAGGCACAAGCCGGAGCCCGTATAGGTTGTTTTCGCCTGCCTTTCTATAAAGATTCCAAAAAAGGAACAGTCATGGCCGAATCGCTTGCTACAACCCCGATCCGCTACAGCTTCGGCGCAGACGAGCACCTGTTTGCCGAAGTCAGCGACAGCATGTCGCTGGAAGCCTTCTTCAAGGGCATGGCCGTCACTCGCGCCGTGGAGCGGCTGGCCCTGGAGGGCGTGCTGGACGTGTGCCTGGCCAACGCCTCGTTCCAGATCCGCTTCGACCCGGACCGTATCGCCCCCGATGCACTGCTTGAAGCCGTGCGCGGTGCCGAAGCGCGGGCCGTGGCCGAGCGTTCGTTGCAGACGCGAATCATCGAGATCCCGGTGCTGTACAACGATCCCTGGACCCATGAAACCCTGATGCGCTTTCGTGACCGTCATCAAGACCCGGCCAGCACTGACCTGGAGTACGCGGCACGTATCAATGGCCTGGCCGATGTCGAGGCATTCATCGCCGCGCACAGCGGCGCGCCATGGTTCGTGTCGATGGTCGGCTTCGTTGCCGGCCTGCCCTTCATGTTCCAGATGGTCGAGCGCGAACGGCAGTTGCAGGTGCCCAAGTACCTGCGCCCGCGTACCGACACACCCAAGCTCACCCTGGGCCATGGCGGCTGTTTCGGCTGCATCTACTCGGTGCGCGGAGCAGGGGGCTACCAGATGTTCGGCGTTACCCCGGCACCGATCTACGACCCGCAGCAAACCTTGAACTACCTGAAAGCGCATATGGTGTTCTTCCGTCCGGGTGACATCGTGCAATTCAAACCCATCGACCGCCGTGCCTATGACCAGGCCGTGGCGGATGTTGAAGAAGGCCGCTTCGACCTGCGCATTCGCCCGGTCGATTTTTCCCTGGACGCCTTCCTCGCCGACCCGGTCGGCTACCCCAAATCGCTGCAGGAGGTATTGGCATGATCAAGGTCCTCAAACCGGGCTTGGCGACGTCTGTGCAGGACTTGGGCCGCGAAGGCTACTACCACCTGGGTATCCCACCGTCAGGCGCCCTCGACCAGTACGCCCTGCATGCGGCCAACCACCTGGTGGGCAACCCGGCCGGCGCTGCAGGCCTGGAGTGCGCGCTGGTGGGGCCGGAGCTGGAGTTCCAGCAGGACACACTGGTGGCCGTGTGCGGTGCGCAGATGCCTGCGTTGCTCGACGGTCGTGAGCAGCGCCCGGACACGGCGTTTGCCGTACGTGCCGGGCAGGTGTTGCGTTTCGGCTTTCCCACCGCAGGCGCACGGGCTTACCTGGCGGTGGCCGGCGGCATCGATGTGCCCGAGGTACTGGGTAGCCGTTCCACCTACGCGTTGGGAGCGTTGGGCGGCTTCCAGGGGCGCAAACTGATAGCGGGCGACCTGCTGCCGGTCGGCATGCCCAGCGGCAAGACCCGCGCGGGTGCAAGCCTGCCCATGGCCCTGCGCCAGGCCTTGGGCGGCGAGGTGGTGTTGCGTGTGGTGCCGGGGCTGTACTTTCACCGTCTTACCGAAGCTGCAGCGCAAAGCTTCTTCACCGAAGCCTGGACCGTCGGCTCCGAAGCCGACCGTATCGGCTATCGCTACAAAGGCGGCAGTGCCTTGAGCTTTCAGCCACGGGAACAGCCGTTCGGTGCGGGGTCGGATCCGTCGAACATCGTCGACAGCTGCTACCCGATCGGCTCGATCCAGGTGCCGGCAGGGTTGGAGCCGATCATCCTGCACCGCGATGCTGTGTCGGGTGGCGGCTACGCCATGATCGGAACAGTGATCAGCGCCGACCTGGACCTGATCGGCCAGATGCAGCCCAACCAGCAGGCACGGTTCCTGGCGGTAAGCCTGGACCAGGCGCTGGAGGCACGGCGTTCGTACAAGAAGAAGCTGGCTTGCCTAACCAGGCTCTTCGGAAATGTTTAGCAACTAGATGAAGAGAAGGATCCTACAACCGTTTAGGAAGCCCCAGACTCCTTGAAGAATTGATTCCCCGATAGTGTGTCTGTCTTCAGCCTGCTGGAAGACAAGGACCACTTCATGCCGGCCCACTCCATATTCCTCCGGTAAAACCCGAGGGCGCCTCCGATGCCCGCGATGTAACCGAAAATACGCTGCACGGGATGCTCGATGGCCCGCAGGAGACCGGCTCGCCTTACCCGGCCGACGAGGGAAGGCGAGCCGATCACCCGGATTACGAAGGCTACCCCGCGGACCCGGACTTCCAACTGCGCGGCGGCTTCGAGAACCTGATGCTCGACGCCGCCACCCCGCTGTTCGGCCTGGCCATTCGCCTGAACACACTGGATGACCTGCCCAACATCGCCTACGTGCACAAGACCGTGCAGAATCAGGTCCGCAACATCCGCGAAGAAATCCGGCAGCACGGCTACTCCGTAGCTTGCAAGAGGAAGCCGCAGCTGCCCAGCAAGGCACACGCTACAAGCAGGACGCCGTGCTGGTCCCCGGCAGAACCGAATGGCGGCCGGCCCCGTTGCCCCGGCCGCGCATCGCCACGGCGGCCTGATTGAAAACGTCATGCTCTCAGTCCGTAACCCTGAGACTGACGAAGTCATTGACCGTGTCTTCTTCACGCATACCCTGCATCAGGGCGAAGCCTACTGGGCCGTCGCCCGTCTGTTCATGCAACAAGGCCCCAAAGCCTTGCCAAAATTCGTGCACCCACCCCGCGACTGGAACGATGACGATGGCCTCAGCCACATGCATTGCCTTGCCCCAAAGGTTGAGTGGCCAGCAGACATTGACCGTGAATCCCGTACAGCACCGTCTGAAGGAGAGACCCAATGAACCCGGTTGTACTTGTAGGCCACCGACATGAATGCCCGCTGCATGGTGTCAATCAGGTAGAGAGCGGAAGTGCTACCTATACCTTCAACGGCAGGGCAGTTGCGAGGGTAGGTGACCGCACCACGTGTGGTGCGGTTATCGAGAGTGGGGCAGAGCATTTCCTGATCGAAGGCGCGGCGGTGGCGCGCAAAGGCGACCGAACGGATCATGGGGGTGTGCTGGATGAGGGCGATGTCGGGTGGTTGCTGGAGGACCGTGTGGGTTTGCTGATCTGTTTGCCGGCCTGGGAAGCCACTTCAAGGGCCTGGCCGTCCCGTTGCTTGCCTTGGCGGGCAAGGCCTTCAAGCTGCGGTATCAGCATGCCTTCCGGCAAATGCCGCCAGAACCGCCCGGGCATGTGCAGGCGCAAGGCGTCCGGGTTGAGGCGAGCAGGGTTGAAGGTATGGCGGTAATAGGTGCGCCACAGTTCGGCGCCAGGGTCGTCGGCATTGCGTGCCCATTGCTGCCAATACTCAGGGCAATGGCGTTGGTAATCGAAATCCCGGCCGTCGAAGCGAATGCCATCCCGTGGCGTGGCGATCAACCAGCGTAAACGCCCCAGACGGTCGGCAAAGTGAGGGCTGGCACTTTCCAGAACGTCATGCGCCGGTTCGTGAGAGGCCACCAGATCAAGTTGCAGGCGATCAGCCAACGCCTCTGGCAGCGGTACGAAGCGCACAAAGGCATGCAGGTGATGCGCCTCCCGGGTGACTTGCTTGATACGCCGTTGCAACTCACTGCCCAACCGGTCACCTGCCAGCATGGCCGTGCGGTCGCCATGGGCAACACGCCAGAGCACTTCATACAGCAGGTTCCAGCGCTGTTCGCCACGATAACGGGCAGCCTGCTCCAACTGGCTCAGCAGCACGGCTGGGACTTTGGCACGAAAGGGGCCTGGGCCTTCCGGGGGCGCTGCCGGTACTGCCAGCAGGTCGGCCATCGGGCCTTGCGACCAGGTAACCTCGGCGGGGTCGATGCCATGCCCCAGCAACACCCGGGCCTGATCCCGCCAGGTGGCGAACTGGTCGTCACAATCGAGCGCGATCATCCCCACAACCCCATCTGCACGGGCGCCTGCGGCTCACGCAAACGTGCCCTTAGCAGGCCGCTGCGCAACTCGGCCTGGGCCGGGCGATAATCGCTGGTGACGATGAACGGCCGTGCCTTGTCCAGTACGCAGCGCAGCTGAATGAGGTCGTCATAGCGAATGCGCCGCTCTCGGCGCAGTGCGACCAGGCGCTGTACGCTACGCAGGCCAATGCCGGGAATACGCGCCAGCAGCGCGGGCTCGGCGCGGTTCACGTCCAGCGGGAATACCTCCCGGTTGGCCAGCGCCCAGGCCAGCTTGGGGTCGATGTCCAGCGCCAGGTTGCCGCTCTGGCCCAGCAGTTCACCCGCCTTGTAGCCATAGCCACGCAGCAGGAAGTCAGCCTGGTACAGGCGGTGCTCGCGCAGTAGCGGCGGGGCAGCCAAGGGCACGCTGCCGGGGCTGTCGGGGATCGGGCTGAACGCAGAGTAATACACGCGCTTGAGGCCGTAGCCTTGATACAGCGACTCGGCATTGCGCAGCAGGGTGCTGTCGTCGGTGCTGTCGGCACCGACGATCACTTGGGTGCTTTGCCCGGCAGGGGTGAAGCGCGGGGCCTTGGGTTCGTTGGCCACGGCTTGTTGGCCCAGGTGAATCACGCCCATTGCCTGGCGGATGGTATGCGCCTGTTTTTCCGGTGCCAGGCGCTTGAGGCTGGCGTCGGTGGGCAGCTCGATGTTGACACTGAGTCGGTCGGCCAGGCGGCCGGCTTCTTCGATCAGCAGAGGGTCGGCATCCGGGATGGTCTTGAGGTGAATGTAACCGCGGAAGTTGTGTTCTTCGCGCAGCAACCGGGCTACGCGGATCAGTTGCTCCATGGTGTAGTCCGCCGAGCGGATAATGCCGGAGCTAAGGAACAGGCCACTGATGCAGTTTCGCCGGTAGAAGTCCAGCGTCAGGCGGACCACCTCTTCGGGCGTAAAGCGCGCGCGAGGTACGTTGCTGGAGCGGCGGTTGACGCAGTACTGGCAGTCGTACAGGCAAAAGTTGGTCAATAGCACCTTGAGCAGCGACACGCAGCGGCCGTCGGGGGTGTAGCTGTGGCAGATGCCCAGGCCGTTGGTGGCGCCCAGGCCGTCACCGCCGCGTGAATTACGCTTGGGCGCGCCGCTGCTGGCGCAGGACGCGTCGTACTTGGCGGCGTCGGCGAGGATGCCCAGTTTGGCGATGAGCTGCATGTGACTGACTCGCAATACTGAATATTCATACAGTATTTTGAGAATTGGTGAATTGCAAGAGGCACGAAGCTTCGCATTGAACATAACCGAGTAAATCCGTCAGCTAAGCTTGTGCTGGACTAACGGACAGCAACGAGGCACGGGAGAGGTTATGAAGATCACCATCAAGCCGGAACTGGCGCTGGCCGGGCTGGCGCTGGCATTGAGCATGCTCAATGCGCAGGCAGCGGAAACCAGAAAGGTGGATGTGATGCTGGTGGGCGGCGGCATCATGAGTTCTACGCTGGCCGTCTGGCTCAATGAGCTGGAGCCAGGCTGGTCGATGGAGATGGTCGAACGCCTGGACAAGGTGGCTGAAGAAAGCTCCAACGGCTGGAACAACGCCGGCACCGGCCACTCGGCCCTGGCTGAACTCAACTACACGCCGGAAAAAGACGGCAAGATCGACATCAGCAAAGCCGTGGAGATCAACGAGTCGTTCCAGGTCACCCGCCAGTTCCTGGCCTGGCAGGTGAAGCAGGGCGTATTGAAGAACCCGCATTCCTTCATCAATACCACGCCGCACATGAGCTTCGTGTGGGGGGACGACAACATCCGCTTCCTGAAAAGGCGCTATGAGGCGCTGCAGGCCAGCCCGTTGTTCAAGCCCATGCAGTATTCCGAAGACCACGAGCAGATCCGCAAATGGGTGCCGTTGATGATGGAGGGGCGCGACCCCAACCAGAAGCTGGCCGTGACCTGGACGCCGATTGGTACCGACGTCAACTTTGGCGAGATCACCCGGCAGTATGTGGGCTATCTGCAGACCCGGCCTAACTTTGACCTCAAGCTGTCGAGCGAGGTGCAGGAAATCACCCGTAACGATGACGGCTCCTGGCACGTCGAGTACAAGAACCTGAAAGATGGCAGCAAGTCGGCTACCGACGCCAAGTTCCTGTTCATTGGTGCCGGTGGTGCGGCGTTGCCACTGCTGCAGAAGTCGGGCATCGTGGAAGCCAAGGACTATGCCGGCTTCCCGGTCGGTGGCTCGTTCCTGGTCACCGACAACCCGGCCATCGCCCAGCGCCACATGGCCAAGGCCTACGGCATTGCCGCGACCGGTGCCCCGCCAATGTCGGTGCCGCACCTGGACACCCGGGTGCTCGATGGCAAGCGCATGATCCTGTTCGGGCCGTTCGCCACGTTCTCGACCAAGTTCCTCAAACAGGGCTCGCTGCTCGACCTGCTTGCCAGTACCAGTGTGCACAACGCCTGGCCGATGGTGCGGGTGGGCGTACGCGAGTTTGACCTGGTGCAGTACCTGATCGGCCAGGTGCTGCAATCCGACAATGACCGCTTCGAAGCGCTGCGCACCTACTTCCCCGAGGCGAAGAAGGAAGACTGGCGGCTGTGGCAGGCCGGCCAGCGGGTGCAGATCATCAAGAAAGACGACGCATTGGGTGGCGTGCTCAAGCTCGGTACCGAGGTGGTGACATCCAAGGACGGCACTATCGCCGGCTTGCTGGGGGCTTCGCCGGGTGCCTCGACCGCACCACCCATCATGCTCGATGTGCTAAACAAGGTGTTCAAGGACAAGGTGGCAACGCCGCAATGGCAGGCCAAGATCAAGGAGATCATCCCGTCCTATGGCATTCGCCTGAATGACCACCCGGACCAGGTACAGAAGGAATGGGCATACACCAATGAGGTGCTGCAGCTCAATCCGCCTGCGCCTTAGCCCATGTGAAACGGTAGATGTGGTTGGGCGCTGCGCTTTGGCATTGGCCGTTGTCGGCATCGGCGCCCACCACATACCATTCGGCGCGCGAGGTCTGGCCCAGCTTGCGGGCCTTGCTGGCACTGAAGCAGCGGCCCAGTTCGGTGGCTGGAATCAGGGCGAAAGCGGCAGGGTTCTGGCGTAGCCAGTAGGCCGCCGTATCCGCATTGGATTGGCCGGTGAAGCCGAAATGCACAATCGGTTGCCGGGCAAACAGCCAATGCCCCTCGCGCCAGCTTACCAACACCAGCTCAGCGCCACCGGTGGCGCGTTTCGCCTCGCTCATCAGCGTTTCATGCGGGTTGCGACCCTCCTTTAGCGGCTCGACAAAGCCACGTGCAAACCACAGGGCAAACCACACCAAGGCCACGGCAGTGAATACGCTGCGCCATCCCGGTCGGCGTTGAAACCAGTGTTTGAGTAACCATGGCACCAGTGGTGCGATGGCCAGCACCAGGCCTGGCAGCGCGGGGAAGATATACAGCTTGCGCTTGCCGCTGCTGAGGCTGAAAAAAAGCAGCACCAGCGCCACCCAGCCAAGCAACAGCAGAAAGCGCCCATCGCGCTTCTGCAATTGCCGGCGCCAGGCGGGCACCAGCCAAGGCAGGGCGAGGATCAGTGGCAGCCAGTATTTGGGAATGACTTTGACGAAGAAGTACCAGAATGGCTCGCGATGGTCCCAGGCGTTGGCATAGCGGCTTGCGGTCTGGCGTAGCAAAATCTCCTTGAGGTACGCCAGCTCCGCCGCGCCACCGCCATGGGCGATCGACACCAACAGGGGCAGCAGCCACACCGCGCAACCGGCCAGCAACCACAGCAGCCCCAGGCTCCAGCGCCAGCTCTGGCCAGGCATGGCGACTACACCGTGCCAGTGTCGGCGTATCGCCCAGGCATAGGGAAGCAACATCAGCGCGGGGATAAAGCCCACGCCCTTGCTGATAATGCCCAGCCCCATGGCCGCACAGGCCAGGTAGAACCAGCCCCAGGCTGGGCCCAGCAGCAGGTGGCGCACCATGCCGTAAAAGCCCAGTGCCACCCACAGGCACAGGAAACTGTCGATCTGCCCCGTACGCAGGATGCTGTAGCTCTGGTAGGTGGCCAGGAACAGCAAGGCGGCGATTACACCGATACGCCGGTTCCACAGGCGCCGCCCCAGGTCATGCAGCACCCAGGTGATGGTCGCCGCCGACAGTAGGCCTGGCAGGTAGAGGGCTATCCTGGGCGAGCCGGTCAGTTGGCTGAACAGGGCCACGGTCCACATGAACAGCGGCGGCTTGTCGCCATAAATTTCCGCTGCCCGGTGGGGGATGAACCAGTTGCCGCTCTGCAGCATTTCCAGGGCGACGCCGAGAAAGCGCTCTTCGTCCACATTCATTGGCTGGCGCCAGCCAATACCGGCGCCCACCAACAACACCGCGAGGGCAATCAGGGCCAGGCGTTCGGCCCCAAGTGTCTTGAACCTGGGCAAGGGCTATTCCTTCTGTTCCTGATGGCGGGCGATGAGTTGCAGGTTGCGCAGGTAAACCAGGAAGCCGAAGCTCTGGCCGATGATGAATACCGGGTCCTGGCGGTAAATGGCGTAGGTCAGCAGCAGCGCGCTGCCGAGCATGCTCAGGTACCAGAAACCTACCGGGATGACACTGCGGCGCTTGAACTCGCTGTACAGCCACTGCAGCACGAAGCGCCCGGTGAAAACGGCCTGGCCGGTGAAGCCGATGATCAGCCACAGGGTTTCGCGGGTCATCCTTCGAGCTCCTGGGGGCGCGTGTCTAGACGGGTTCGGCGGATCAGCCACCACACCCCGAACAGGTCGAGTATGCCGACCAGGGCGCGGTCCAGGTTGCCGTACTTGGACACCCCGGCGTGACGTGGTCGGTGGTTGACCGGGTGCACCAGCATGCGGCCGTTATGGCGCAGGATCAGCGCCGGGATAAAGCGGTGCATGTGGTCGAAGTAGGGCAGGCGCAGGAAGGCTGCACGCTCTATCAGTTTCAGCCCGCAGCCGGTGTCGGGCGTGGCGTCCTTGAGCATGCGGCTGCGCAGGCCGTTGGCGAAGCGCGATGCCCAGCGCTTGCTGGCGCTGTCACGGCGGTTGATCCGGTGCCCGGCCACCAGCTTCACACCACCGGCCAGATCTTGATTGGCGCGTACCAGGGCCAGCATGCCCGGGATGTCTGCCGGGTCGTTCTGGCCGTCGCCATCGAGGGTGGCCAGCCATTGGCCGCGGGCAGCCTGCGCGGCATGCCACAGCGAGGTGCTCTGGCCCAGCGAGCGGTCGTGGCGCAGGATGCGCAGTTGCGTGTAACCCTGGCTTTTCAGGTGTTGCAGTACGCTCAGGGTGTGGTCGCTGCTGCCATCGTCAACCACCAGCACTTCATAGTGTTCTGTCGCCAGCGCGCTGCGAATTTCCATCAGCAGTGACGGCAGGTTGTCGACCTCGTTCCTGGCAGGTATGAGCACCGAGAGGTCAAGTGGATCTGTCATGAGGCTACCTGTGATCGTGTTGTGATTGTGTGGCTCAAACCCGGTAGAACTCCCGGTACCAGCCCACGAAAGCGTTTACGCCGTGTTCCAGCGACGTGCCCGGAGTGAAGTCGATCCAGCGCGCCAGTGAGTCCACATCGGCCCACGTCTCCAGCACGTCACCCGCTTGCAGCGGCAGGTAGTCGCGCTGCGCCTTGATGCCCAAGGCGTCTTCCAGGCATTCGATAAAATGCAGCAGCCGCACGGGTTGGCCACGGCCGATGTTGAACAGCTGGCAGGGCGGTTGCCCTTCGCCAGGCTGTGGTGGCCTCAGGCGCAGGCGCAGGACGCTTTCGACGATGTCGTCGATGTAGGTGAAGTCGCGTCCCATCAGGCCGTTGTTGTTAACCTCGATCGGGCGGCCTTCGAGCATGGCGCGGGTGAATTTGAACAGCGCCATGTCAGGCCGGCCCCAAGGGCCATACACCGTGAAAAAGCGCAGGCCTGTGGTCGGTAGCCGGTACAGGTGCGCATAGCTGTGCGCCATCAGTTCGTTGGCGCGCTTGCTGGCGGCATAGAGCGACACAGGTTGCTCGACCGGGTCATCGACACTGAACGGCAGCTTGGCATTGGCGCCGTACACCGAACTGCTGGAGGCGTAGATCAGGTGGCGTGGCGGTTGTTGGCGGCAGGCTTCGAGGATATTGAGGAAACCGACCAGATTGGCCTGGCCGTATGCGCCGGGGTTTTCCAGTGAGTAGCGCACCCCGGCCTGGGCCGCCAGGTGGATCACTTCACTGAATGCCTGCCCGTTGAACAGCTGCTGCAGGTCGGCAGCATTGGCAAGGTCGAGGGTCTGGAAGTGGAAATTGGCAAAGCCGAACAGCTGCCGCAGGCGCGCCAGTTTCAGCTCGACGCTGTAGTAGGCATTGAGGTTGTCGATGCCGACCACGTCGATACCCGTCTCGCACAAGCGCTGCGCGACGTGGAAGCCGATAAAGCCGGCGACGCCGGTGATCAGTACGGGCATGCTGGCTGCACCTGGCCACGGCCGATGCCGTAGTACGTCAGGCCTGCGGTGGCCATGTGTTCGGGCTCGAACAGGTTACGCCCGTCGAACACCACCCGGTCGGCCAGCAACTGCGGCACTTTGTCCAGGTTGAGCACGCGGTAGTCTTGCCATTCGGTGACGATGACCAACGCGTCGGCCCCCTCCAAAGCATCGTCCTTGCAGGGCACCAGTTGCAGGTCGGCACGCGGGCCATAGTGCCGCTGGATCTCCTCCATCGCTTGCGGGTCGTGGGCCTGCACCCTTGCGCCAGCGGCCCACAATGCTTCCAGCAGGACCCGGCTGGAAGCCTCGCGGATGTCGTTGGTGTTGGGTTTGAACGACAACCCCCACAAGGCGAATACCTTGCCCTGCAGGCCACCGGGATAATGCCGCTGGATCTTGCTGAACAGCCGGCCCTTTTGATGTTCGTTGACCGACTCTACCGCGCGCAGCAACTGGGGTTCGAACCCTTCAGCCTCGGCGCTGCGGCGCAGGGCTTGCAGGTCCTTGGGGAAGCATGAGCCGCCGAAGCCGCAACCGGCGTAGATGAAGTCGTAGCCGATGCGCGGGTCGGAGCCGATGCCACGGCGCACCATCTCGATGTCGGCCCCCAGGTGCTCGGCCAGGTTGGCGATTTCGTTGATGAACGAGATCTTGGTCGCCAGCATGCAGTTGGCCGCGTACTTGGTCAGTTCGGCACTGCGCGCATCCATGATCATCAGTTTTTCGCGGTTGCGGCTGAACGGCAGGTACAGCTCGCGCAGCAGCTCTACCTCAGTTGGCTCCGCACCGCCGATGATGATGCGCTCCGGGCGCATGCAGTCGTCCACGGCAGAGCCTTCTTTGAGAAACTCCGGGTTGCTGATGACCTGGAAGCGCCCGGGTTCGGCGCCGGCCTGGGCAATACGCGACTTGATGCGGTGCACCGTGCCGACCGGCGCGGTGGATTTGTTGACGATAACCTTGGGGCCATCGGCATGTTCAAGGATGCTGTCGACCACGGCAAACACGTGCTTCAGGTCGGCGCTGCCATCCGCTTGTGGCGGGGTGCCGACGGCGATGAATTGCAACTTGGCGTATTGGGTTGCTTTCCCGGCATCGGTGGTAAAGCGCAAGCGACCGCAGGCCAGGTTTTTCTCCAGCATTGGCGCAAGGCCCGGCTCGAAGATAGGGCAATGGCCTTCATTGAGGATGGCAACCCGTTCGGCGTCGACGTCCATGCACAACACGGAGTGCCCCACCTGCGCCAGGCACACTGCCTGGGTGAGGCCGACATAGCCGGTACCGAAAACCGTGACCTTCATTGTTCAGCTCCTTGATAAGAAAGCTGAAAAAAAATGTCACATCGTTGTTTAGGATTTGTTACCTGCTGGGGCTACGCCTCAAAGAATAGTGGCCGGTGTGTAGGTCATGGCCGCGACAATACTACTTCGTGAGATAGGTTCAGGAAGCTTTTTTCCGTTTGATCGGGCGGCCCGCGTAGGTAGAGCTGTCGATCTTGGCGAACGCTCCGAGTGCTTCTTCGTTGCTGTATTCGGTGAGCCAGATTCATTCAACCGACCACCGCCTCCCCGGAGCGGATGTCCCTCGCTGGCGATGGCCTTCTTGCAGAGGAGGGCAGGCCATGGCCTTGGCGCTGCAGTGATCGCGGTATTGTTCCATGGCAAGGACAAGCTGGTCGCGGCCATGCGCGGCGATGGCGGGCACGCCTACTGTGCATTACTCGTTGTCGCAGGAAGTGGGCTTGGGGCTGGGCGCGCAGGCCGGGGAGGCGCGGTTGCGGGCGGTGTTCGAAGAGGCGGGGTTCAGCCGGTTCCGGCGGGCGACGCAGACGCCGTTCAACCTGATTCTGGAGGCCCGGAAGTAGAAAGCTTGCCTTGAAAAGCAGAAGGGGCGCCATGTGGCGCCCCTTCTGTTTGCTGCTTAGGCTTCAGCGTCCCAAGGACGATCGCCTTTTTCATCTTTCACCCGGGTCGGCAGGCCCATCACGTCCAGCGCCTTGAGGAACGGCTCGGCTGGCAGCTCCTCGACGTTGACCATGCGCTTGGCATCCCACTCGCCACGGGCTACCAGCAGGGCGGCAGCCACTGGCGGTACGCCGGCAGTGTAGGAAATACCCTGGCTGTCGGTTTCGGCGTAGGCCTCTTCGTGGTCAGCCACGTTGTAGATGAACACTTCGCGCGGCTGGCCATCCTTGGTGCCTTTGACCAGGTCACCGATGCAGGTCTTGCCGGTGTAGCCTGGGGCCAGCGAGGCTGGGTCCGGCAGCACGGCCTTGACCACTTTCAGCGGTACCACTTCCAGGCCTTCGGCGGTTTTCACCGGTTGCTCGCTGAGCAGGCCCAGGTTTTTCAGCACGGTGAACACGTTGATGTAGTGCTCGCCGAAGCTCATCCAGAAACGCACGTTCGGCACGTTGAGGTTCTTCGAAATCGAGTGAACTTCATCGTGACCGGTCAGGTACAGGTTTTGCGAACCTACCACCGGCAGGTCGTCAGTACGCTTGACCTCGAACATGGTATTGCTGGTCCACTGGCTGTTCTGCCAGCTCCACACTTGCCCGGTAAATTCGCGGAAGTTGATTTCCGGGTCGAAGTTGGTGGCGAAGTACTTGCCATGCGAACCGGCATTGACGTCGAGAATGTCGATCGAATCAATGCTGTCGAAGTATTGCTGCTGCGCCAGCTTGGCGTAGCTGTTCACCACACCCGGGTCGAAACCGACACCAAGAATGGCAGTGATGTTCTTTTGTTGGCACTCTTCGAGGTGTTTCCACTCGTAGTTGCCGTACCACGGCGGGGTTTCGCAGATCTTGCCCGGCTCTTCGTGGATGGCGGTGTCCAGGTAGGCGACACCGGTATCGATGCAGGCGCGCAGCACCGACATGTTGAGGAAGGCGGACCCCACGTTGATCACGATCTGCGATTCGGTTTCGCGGATCAGTGCCTTGGTTGCCTCGACATCGAGGGCGTTGAGCGAGAAGGCCTGGATGTCGGCGGGTACCTTGAGGCTACCCTTGGCCTTGACGCTGTCGATGATGGCCTGGCATTTGGAGATGTTCCGTGACGCGATAGCGATACGACCCAGTTCGTCGTTATGCTGCGCGCACTTGTGGGCCACCACCTTGGCGACACCTCCTGCACCAATGATAAGAACGTTCTTCTTCAATTTACCCTTTGCTCCTTACTTGAGTAGCCAGTCTTACGACAGGCTGGAAACGTAGTCTTCGAAACCGAACTCGCGGACGACTTCGACGCTGCCGTCGAGCTGCTTGACCACGATGGAAGGCATTTTCAGACCGTTGAACCAGTTTTTCTTGACCATGGTGTAACCCGCTGTGTCGACGAACGACAGGCGATCACCAATGGCCAACGGACGATCGAATTGGTACTCGCCGAAGATGTCACCGGCCAGGCACGATTTGCCGCAGACCATGTAGGTGTGCTCGCCGTCATTCGGGGCCATCTTGGCATTGAGGCGGTAGATCAGCAGGTCGAGCAGGTGCGCTTCGATCGAGCTGTCGACGACGGCCAGGTGCTTGCCGTTGTACAGGGTGTCGAGCACGGTCACTTCCAGCGAGGCACTGTTGGTGATGGCCGCTTCGCCCGGCTCCAGGTATACCTGCACGCCGTATTTCTCCGAGAAGGCCTTGAGGCGCGCGCAGAAGGCGTCTACCGCATAGTCTTCACCGGTGAAGTGGATGCCGCCACCCAGGCTGACCCACTCGACCTTGTGCAGCAGGTGGCCGAAGCGCTCTTCGATGTGCGTGAGCATCTTGTCGAACAGGCCGAAGTCGCCGTTCTCGCAGTTGTTGTGGAACATGAAGCCGGAGATCTGCTCGATCACCTGTTCGATCTTGGCCGGGTCCCATTCGCCCAGGCGGCTGAACGGGCGGGCCGGGTCGGCCAGCAGGTAGTCGGAGCTGCTGACTTGCGGGTTGACGCGCAGGCCACGCACCTTGCCTTCGGACTGTTCGGCAAAGCGCTGCAGCTGGCCGATCGAGTTGAAGATGATCTTGTCGCAGTTCTCCAGCATTTCCTCGACCTCATCGTCGGCCCAGGCCACGCTGTAGGCGTGGGTTTCGCCGGCGAACTTCTGGCGGCCGAGCTTGAGCTCGAAGAGGGAGGACGAGGTGGTGCCGTCCATGTACTGCTGCATCAGGTCGAACACCGACCAGGTGGCGAAGCACTTGAGGGCAAGCAGCGCCTTGGCACCGGAGTGTTTACGCACGTAGGCGATCTTCTCCATGTTGCTGAGCAGCTTGGTTTTGTCGATGAGGTAATACGGCGTCTTGATCATTTAAAGGCCCCCGGCCAGGCCGGCCAAAAAAAGGACACGCATTGTGCCTTCACTTGCCGCAGACCGAAAGGGTGCGATACGCATTTCGTCAGGGTTGACGCCGTTGCGAGGGCATTTTTCCGGTTGCAGCGGGCTTAGTAGATCAGGTGCATGTGACTATCGTAATCTCCACCCACAGGTATTGCTGCGCATTCAAGGGCGCTGCAATACCGGTGGGGGCCGTTTTTGCGCAAATGGGCCGCAACGCGGCACCGGTGAAACTCAGCCCAGGGCTGGGGTGCGTGGCGGGATCATGCGGCGCGAGCCGGTCGCCTCGAAGGCTGCACCAAAGCTCAACAGCGCATTGTCGCTGTAAGCCCGCCCGGCAAAGGTCAGCCCCACCGGCATGCCGATGTCGGCCATCACGCCCATCGGCACGGTAACGGTTGGCACGCCCAGGTGACGGATCGCCAGGTTGCCGTTGGCCACCCAGATACCGTTGCTCCAGGCGATGTCGGCCGAGGCCGGGTTAACGTCGGCATCCGCCGGCCCCACGTCGGCAACGGTCGGGAACAGCACCGCGTCCAGGCCCAGATTGTCCATCCAGTCCTCCAGGTCCAGCTTGCGGGTTTTTTCCAGGCCACGCAGACCGTCAGGCAGGGTTTCGATCTGGTCCCAGGTCTTCAGACCACGCTTGGCCATGTTGACGTATTCGTCCATGCCGGCAGCCAGGTCGTCTTCACGGTTGGGCAGGGTGCCCGGGTCGTGCGGGAAGATCTGTGGGCCATCGACATCGGCCAGGCGGTTGAGCTTGGGGTCACCGTTGGCACGCAGGAAGTCGTCAAAGGCCCAGCCGGACAATTCCCACAGTTCGTCGTGCAGGAATTCCTTGCTGACAATGCCACGGTTGTAGACAGTCGGTGCGCCCGGGCGGTCGCCTTCGCAGTTGGACACCAGCGGGAAGTCCACTTCCAGCACTTCGGCACCGGCCGCTTCCAGGGCCTGGCGCGCCTGCTGCCACAAGTCGATCACCGTGGCGCGGGTGTTGATGCGCTGGCCGGTCGGGCCGCCGATACCCGGCTTTTCGGAGGTGCCAGCTTCGGCATCCGCATTGATGTACATGCGCGGCACACCAAAGCGCTTGCCTTTGAGGGCACCGGCATCCACGGCCAGGTCCAGGTAAGACGCAGGGCGCACCGTTGAGGCAGCCGGAATCGGCACCCAAGGCTGCAAGCGCCACAGGTCGCCGCGCTTGTCAGCGTCATCGGCTACCACCACATCGAGGATTTCCAGCAAGTCGGCCATGGTGCGGGCGTAAGGCACCACCACGTCCATTGTCGGTGTCAGCGGCCAGTTGCCACGCACCGAAATCACTCCGCGCGATGGGGTATAGGCGCACAAACCGTTGTTGGACGCCGGGCCACGGCCGCTGGACCAGGTTTCTTCAGCCAGGCCGAAGGCGCTGAAGCTGGCGGCGGTGGCGGTGCCGGCACCGTTGGACGAGCCCGAGGCGAACGGCGCGGTCAGGTAGTTGGCGTTGTACGGGCTTTCGGCGCGGCCATACACGCCGCGCTGCATACCACCGTTGGCCATGGGCGGCATGTTGGTCTTGCCCAGGCACACGGCACCGGCGGCGCGCAGGCGCTCGATGGTGAAGGCATCACGTTGGGCGACCAGGTCCTTGAAGGCAGGGCTGCCGGAAGCAGCGGTCAGGCCTTTGACCAGGTAGCTGTCCTTGGCGGTGTAGGGGATGCCGTCCAGCGGGCTCAGCACCTGGCCCTGTGCGCGGCGGGCATCGGAGGCCTCGGCTTCTTTCAGCGCCTCAGGGTTGCGCACCACCACGGCGTTCAGGGCCGTGGCGGTGTTGGCGCCATCGTAGGCGTCGATACGCGCCAGGTAGGCCTTGACCAGCTCGACCGCCGTCGTGCGGCCCGACTCGAGTGCGTCGCGCAGCTCGGCAATGGAAACCTCGGTTACCTCGATCATGCGTTCACCAAAAAAATGTGCAGGTGGGGGCTAATGCGAGGAGTGTACAAGAAGGGCTTGACGGACGCAGGTTTGCGCGGGGGCAAATGGTTTTATGCAGGCGAGCATTGTTGGGGTCGCGTAGCGACCCCGACTAGCCCTCAATCCAGGTCCGCCGCGCAATGCCGCTCAGGCACCTGGCTGTCTTCATCTCCCCAGGTCCGGTTCACCCGGGTACCTCGCTGCACAGCCGGGCGCTGGGCAATTTCCTCGGCCCAGCGCTGCACGTTCGGGTATTCGTCAACCGCCAGGAACTCCGCCGCGCCATACAGGTTGCCGCGCACCAACTGGCCATACCATGGCCACACGGCGATATCGGCAATGCTGTACTCATCGCCGCCCAGGTAGCGGCTTTCGGCCAGGCGGCGGTCGAGTACATCCAGCTGACGCTTGGCTTCCATGGTGAAGCGGTTGATGGCGTACTCGTATTTCTCTGGCGCATACACGTAGAAGTGGCCAAAGCCACCGCCCAGGTAAGGCGCTGCGCCCATCTGCCAGAACAGCCAGTTCAGGCTTTCGGTGCGTGCAGCCGGCGATTTCGGCAGTAGGGCACCGAACTTGTCCGCCAGATACAGCAAGATCGACCCCGATTCGAACACCCGCACAGGTGGTTCGACACTTCGGTCAAGCAGGGCAGGGATCTTCGAGTTGGGGTTTACCTGTACGAAGCCACTGGAGAACTGGTCGCCCTCGCCGATGCGGATCAGCCAGGCATCGTACTCGGCGCCGCGATGGCCCAAAGCAAGCAGCTCTTCAAGGGCAACGGTGACCTTGACGCCATTGGGCGTGGCCAGGGAATACAGCTGCAGCGGATGTTTGCCCTGCGGCAGGTCCTTGTCGTGCGTCGGGCCTGCAACCGGGCGGTTGATGCTGGCGAACTGGCCGCCGGATGCTGCGTCGTTGCGCCAGACCTTGGGTGGCACATAGGCGGGCTTGCTCATGCATGAATCTCCTTCAATGGCGCGAAACGGTCACGTAAAGACGTGGACCTCCATCTATGCCACGGGTTCGACGCCATGCGCAAATGCATAGGGCGCGCACGCCACATGCATGACGACGGTTTCATCCAGTTTTCATGCGGTGCCGGCTAGGCCGGCTCTATGCTGGGCTATCACTTCGCCCTGCAAGGAACCGCCGGCCGATGACCCTTCCACGCTGCATGTTGGCACTGGCGCTGCTCGGCGGCCTGTTGGCCCACGCCGAGGCTGCGCCATGGGTGGCCGGCCTGCACCACATGACACTGGCCGACCCGGTCGATAACCGGCCGATGCAAGCACTGGCTTTTTACCCGGCCGTTGGTTCAACCCATCGCAGCCGTATAGACGGCTACCCGGTCGAGGTGGCTGAAGAGGCACCCGTTGCCATGGGCCAGTTCCCGTTACTGGTGTTGTCCCACGGCAACACCGGCAGTCCGTTGGCCTTGCATTACCTGGCCACGTCCCTGGCGCGCCAGGGGTTCGTGGTGGTAGCGGTCGTGCACCCGGGGGACAACGTCCGCGACCACAGTCGCCTGGGTACCTTGAGCAATCTTTATGGCCGGCCACTGCAAGTCAGCGCTGCCATCGGTGCTGCCCGTGACGATGCATTGCTCGGGCCTTACCTGAATGAAGGCAAGGTCGGTGTGATCGGCTATTCGGCCGGCGGCGAAACCGCGTTGATACTGTCTGGTGCGCGCCCCGATCTGGACCGCCTGCGGCAGTACTGCCTGGAACGCCCGAACGACGCCGACGCCTGCAAAACCCACGGGATTCTGATTGCCGACCGCAGCGAGCTGGCGCCGCAGGCAGACCAGCGGGTGGGGGCGGTGATGCTGATGGCCCCGTTAAGCTTGCTGTTCGGGCGCCATGCCCTGGCTGGGGTGCAGGTACCCGCCCTCATCTATAGCGGAGACAGCGATCAACTGGTGGCCGTGGACCGCAACGCCAAAGCATTGGCCCGCAAACTGCCGGTTACGCCGGATTACCGCCTGCTGGCCGGCGCTGGCCACTTTGTGTTCATGGCCCATTGCGACGCCGAGCAATACACGCGAATGCCCGTACTGTGCAAAGATGCCGAGGGCGTGGACCGCCGCCATATTCATCATTCGCTAGAGCGCGAAACGGCGGCGTTCTTCAGTCAGGCGCTGGGTGCACCGCAACCGGGCGAGCGCTCAGCCGAGGCGGGCGCGCCGCGACAGCAACAGCGTTAGGCCCACCCCGGCCAAGGCCAGCAGGGCCGCCACGCAGAAGATCGAGGCATAGCCGAAGTGCACGGCCACTGCGCCCATTACCGGCCCGGCGATGGCCAGGGCCATGTCAAAGAACACCGCATAGGCGCCTAGCCCCGCGCCACGGCTGCTGCTGGGGACCTGCTTGATTGCCTCGACGCCCAGCGCCGGGTACACCAACGACAGCCCGAAACCGGTAAGCCCTGCGCCGACCAGCGCCCAGGCCGGTGAAGGTGCCAGCCATAGTAAGCTCAGGCCAAGCACTTCGGTGGCCATGCAGGCGACCGCCACGTTGTAGCCACCAAAGCGGTTGACGGCATTGACGAACAGCAGCCGCGAAAGGATGAAGCACACACCAAACGCACTCAGGCACCACGCAGCGCCGGCCCAGCCGCGCTCCAGGTAGTACAGGGTGACGAAGGTGGTCAGGGTGCCATAGCCGATCGAGGCGAGGGTCAGGCCCAGGCCACACGGGGCGACACGGCCGAACGCGGACCAGAAGGGCAGGCGCTCGCCGCGCACCACCACCACGTCAGGACGTTTGCGCAGCACCAGCAGGGCAGCCACGGCCAGCACCAGCAAGGCGGGCCCCAGTACGCTGAAGTTCAGCACGTCCACGGCCAGTACGCCCAAGGGGGCGCCTATCGCGATAGCACCGTACGAGGCGATCCCGTTCCACGAGATCACCCTGGCGGTGTGTTCGGGGCCGACCTGGCTGATGCCCCAGCTCAAGGTGGCTACACCAATCAACCCCTGGGCGATGCCCAGCAGCAAACGGCCTGCGAGCAGCAACGCGAGGCTCAGCAGTGGCAGTGTCAGGGTCCAGGCCGACAGCAGGGTCAACACTCCGCAGCCGGCAATCCCCAGCAGGCCGAAGCGTGTGGCCTGCTTGCCCCCAAGCGTATCGGCAACGCGCCCGGCAAACGGGCGGCTGAGCAAGGTGGCCAGGTATTGCAGGCCTATGGTCACCCCGGCGATCACCGCGCCGAAACCCAGCTGGTCATGCACATAGCTGGGCAGTACCGCAATCGGCAAGCCGATGCAGAGGAAGGCAATGAAGGTGTAGAAAACGATCGACAGGATCTGCAGGGTGATGTGCAGGGTATTGCGGGTGGGGGCGGGTTGTTGCGCGGTCATGGGCTCTTTCGCGGGCGGGCGGTTGGGCGTGGGTCCATGATGGCTGCTACAGGAAGGAAATGAAAGCAGGCTAACGAATTATTCGTCGGGGAATGCCAGCCTGAGGGACTGGCGGTGGATGCTTCGCGGGCTCGCCCGCTCCCACAGCTACCGCACAGTACTCAAGGCCTGCGCATTACCTGTGGGAGCGGGCATGCCCGCGAAGAGGCCGGCTCAGCCATACCGATGGCCATGCCGCCCCATCAATCAGACCAGCACACCCTGGCTACGCAGGTAGTCGTCATAGGTACCGCTGAAGTCCACTACGCCATCGGCCGACAGCTCGATGATCCGCGTGGCCAGCGACGATACGAACTCGCGGTCGTGGCTGACGAACAGCAGGGTGCCCGGGTAGTTTTCCAGCGCCAGGTTCAGCGCTTCGATCGACTCCATGTCCAGGTGGTTGGTCGGCTCGTCCATCACCAGTACGTTCGGCTTCTGCAGGATCAGCTTGCCGAATAGCATGCGGCCTTGCTCACCACCGGAAATCACCTTCACCGACTTGAGAATCTCGTCGTTGGAGAACAGCATGCGCCCCAGGGTGCCGCGGATCACCTGCTCGCCAGAGGTCCACTGGCCCATCCAGTCGAACAGGGTCATGTCGTCTTCGAAGTCGTGGGCGTGGTCCTGGGCGTAGTAGCCCACTTCGGCGCTGTCGGTCCACTTGACCGAACCTGCATCCGGGGTCATCTCGCCGACCAGGGTGCGCAGCAGCGTGGTCTTGCCAATACCGTTGGGGCCGATGATGGCAACGCGCTCGCCCGCTTCGACGGTGATGTCGAAGTTCTTGAACAACACCTTGTCGTCGAAGGCTTTGGCCATTTTTTCGACGACCACGGCCTGGCGGTGCAGTTTCTTGGTCTGCTCGAAACGAATGAACGGGCTGACACGGCTGGACGGCTTGACCTCGGCCAGCTGGATCTTGTCGATCTGCTTGGCGCGCGAAGTCGCCTGTTTGGCCTTCGAGGCGTTGGCCGAGAAGCGGCTGACGAAGGTCTGCAGCTCGGCGATCTGGGCTTTCTTCTTGGCGTTGTCCGACAGCAGTTGCTCGCGCGACTGGGTGGCTGCGGTCATGTACTCGTCATAGTTGCCTGGGAACAGGCGCAGTTCGCCGTAATCCAGGTCAGCCATGTGGGTGCAGACGCTGTTGAGGAAGTGCCGGTCGTGGGAAATGATGATCATGGTGCTGTTACGCGCCGTGAGGATCGTTTCCAGCCAGCGGATGGTGTTGATGTCCAGGTGGTTGGTCGGTTCGTCGAGCAGCAGCACGTCCGGGTCCGAGAACAGCGCCTGGGCCAGCAGTACACGCAGCTTCCAGCCCGGTGCCACTTCGCTCATCGGGCCGAAGTGTTGCTCCAGTGGAATACCCAGGCCCAGCAGCAGTTCACCGGCGCGGGATTCGGCGGTGTAGCCATCCATTTCGGCGAATTCGGTTTCCAGCTCGGCGACGGCCATGCCGTCTTCCTCGGTCATTTCCGGCAGCGAGTAGATGCGGTCGCGCTCGGCCTTGACCTTCCACAGTTGACCGTGGCCCATGATCACCGTATCGATCACGGTGAATTCCTCGTAGGCGAACTGGTCCTGGCGCAGTTTGCCCAGGCGGGTGTTCGGCTCGAGCATGACCTGGCCCCCGGATGGTTCAAGGTCACCGCCGAGGATCTTCATGAAGGTCGACTTGCCGCAACCGTTGGCGCCGATCAGGCCGTAGCGGTTGCCGTTGTTGAATTTGACGGAAACGTTTTCGAACAGCGGCTTGGAGCCGAACTGCATGGTGATGTTAGCTGTGGAGATCAAGTGCTTGTCCTGCGGGGGTTCCAGAGGTGTATTTAGGCCTTCGTGTCAGTTTTGGGCCAATTTTGGGCCATTTCGACTCGGGGCGGCAGCTTCTCCAGCTCCCTCCAGTCCGAGGAGGAGCTGATCCATTTCGCGTAGGTAGAAAGCAACATCTCAACGCTGTGGCCAAGCTGGTTCGCTATGAACGCAGGGTTCATTCCAGACATTAGGCACATGGTTGCGTAGGTGTGGCGGGTGTCGTACTGACGGCGTTCACGGATGTTCAGCGCCTTGAGCGCTGATTTGAAGTGGCGGATTGTAACACTTGGCTCGTTGATCCACAGCCCACCTTTGCTCGGTTGGAACACAAAAGCGCTTACAGGGTGGGCCGATTTGGATGCCATGCGTCGAAGTGTCGCCATCCGCTGGGCCTGGTTGATGGCGTTCAGCGCGCGCTCGTTGAGCAACACCACCCGGTGATACTTGGTCTTCGTGCGCTCCTCGGGCGCCCGATTGACGATGATCCGGCGAATCGTTGCTGATCGCTGATCCAAGTCGACATCCTCCCACTTCAGGCCCATGGCTTCACCAGGCCGGACACCGGTGAAGAGGCAGAACTCGAAGAACGCAGCGTAGATCTGGCAGTATTTCTGAAGAGTCGCGTAGAGGTGCGAGATAATCATCTCTGCCTCCGACCTGGTGTAAGGG